>NZ_JHVI01000017.1 GCF_000620065.1 Meiothermus cerbereus DSM 11376
TCCAACTCCCCAAGTCGCAAACAAAAAGCCCCGTAAGGGGACTTCTGCTCTCACGGGGGTAAAGGTTTTTGGGGCTTGTGGGGTGTCTGGGCTAGCGCTGAATGTCGCCCTTTTTGATGGGTAATCCGGCGGCCTGCCAGGCCGAGATGCCACCGGCCAGGTTGTAAGCCTCAAAACCCTTCTCGGCCAGAAACTCGGCGGCTTGCTGGCTGCGGCTGCCGCTTTCGCACTGGCAGATGATGGGCTTGTCTTTGGGCAGGCTTTCCCAGCGCTTGGCTAGCTCGGCCAGGGGGAGGCCCTGGGAGCCAGGAATTTTGCTTAGTTTGCGCTCGAGGGGGGTACGCACATCAATCAGCACGGCCCCCTGCCTGAGCTTTTCCTGGGCTTCTTTGGGCGAGATGCGGGGCACTTTGGGCCCCAGTCCCAGCAGTTTTTTGAACGAATCCCACATAACTTTTAGTCTAGCGGTCTGGTGCCCTTGCGAAATATATCCCCTGGGGGTATACTAGGCATACCGGTGGGGGTATACATGGCCCCACACCAAAGGAGAAACCATGTTTTTAGACGAGAAAATTCAAGCCCAGGTGCGCGAAATGCTGGCCCCCATCCAAACCCCGGTGGAGGTGGTGGTCTTTACCACCGCGGGCCTCGAGCTGCCCGGGCAGGAAGTTGGGCTACAGGACGAAACCCTGGGCCTGCTTAAGGAAGTGGTGGCCCTAAACCCCAATCTGAGCCTGGAACAGCGCTCGCTGCACGCCGACCCCGAGGCCCAGGCCCTGGGCCTGAACTATGCGCCCACCATACTGCTGCGGGAGAAAGGCTCACAGCGCCACAACATCCGCTTTTTGGGGCTGCCTGCCGGCTACGAGTTTAGCACCCTGATCGAGACCCTGCTGATGCTAGGCACGGGCGAAACCAAGCTGGGCGAAAAGTCGCAGGCCGACCTGCAAAAGGTTACCTCGCCGGTGCGGATGCAGGCCTTCGTCACCCCCACCTGCCCCTACTGCCCGCAGGCCGTGCTGGCGACCTACCGGCTGGCCTACCACAACCCCCACATCATCGCCGAAGGGGTAGAGGCCAGCGAGTTCCCCCTGCTCTCCAGGCGCTACAACATCTCGGGGGTGCCCGACACCATCATCAGCGGGGCCACCCAGCAGCGCATCCTGGGCGGACAGCCCGACCGGGTTTTTGTCGAGGCGGCCATTAAGGCCAGCGCCGGGGTGGTGGCATGAGGCTAGCAGCCCTTCTGCTGCTGGCTTTTTTCTCCTGGGGCCTGGCCCAGCCCAAAATCGTCACGGTAGACGATCTCAAGGCGGCTTTGTCCAACCCCAAAGCGTTTGTGATTGATGTGCGTACCCCCCAGGAGTTTGCCCAGGGGCACGTTCCCGGCGCGGTCAACTGGCCGCTGCAGGAGATTGAGCGCTGGTGGAACCGGGTGCCCAAAGATCGGGTAGTCTACATTCACTGCAACACCCAGAACCGCAGCGGGGTGGCGGTGCGCTACCTGATGGGCAAGGGCTACAACAACCTCAATCTGGTTACCGGAGGAATCCAGGCCTGGATGTCCCGCGGGTATCCCATCAGCCGGTAATAGAGGCTTTCCCATGCCCACCTCTTCTGAACCAACCCCAAACACCAGCTTTGGCCTCAACGACAAAACCCGGATCATCCACCGGCTGCGGCGTCTGGAAGGGCAGGTGCGCGGTCTGCAAAAAATGGTGGAAGAAGACCGGGAGTGCCGGGAAATTCTGACCCTGTTGAGCGGGGTGAAGAGTGCGCTGGAATCGGTGGGGGAGGAGATACTCGAGGCCTATCTGGCCCAGTGCCAGGCTGACCCAAAGCCCCCCACACCCGCGCAACTGGTGGAGGTGGTGCGGCTTTTGCGGAAGTAAACCTACCCAATATGTCAGGAGGGGCGAGCAGCCCCTCCTTTTTTGCTCATGGAAGTTCTAGAATGAAGCACCAAGGGATTTGTAGTTACGCAGGTCTTGGTTTGCTAAGTTCTTATGCATTTTTTTGTTTCTGGACAGACCAGAGCGGTTGCGGGGCAGCCCCACTGGGTGCTGGCGGCTGCCGCGGGGGGCATTTTGCTGGGCGTGGCTGAACCAGAGCTGCGCCTGGGGCTGCTGTTGGGCATGGGGCTGTTTGTGCTTTTGTGGCGCAGCCGGTACCGCGATGGCTTTTTGTGGTTCGCTGCCTTTCCCGGCCTTTTGCACCTGCTCACCCCCCTGGCTTCCTGGGAAGCGGCCTGGCCCTACTGGTTCCAAACCACTTTTCTGCTGTGGGTATTTGGCGTGATGGCGGGCAGGTTTCAGCGGCAGGAACGCTGGGCTGTGGGGCCGGGGTTGGGCCTCTTGCTGCTGTACCCCTCGGGTGTGGTGCTGGCCTTGCTGCTGGTTTTGCATCTGGCCTGGGGGTTGGTGCGGGAGCTTTTGCTGGCCCAGAGCCTGGGGCGCAGGTTTTACTGGAGCCCTGCGGGGCTTTTGGCCTTGGGGCTCAGCGGAGCTCTTTTGTTGCTCGGCCTCGGGTTTGTGCAGCTAAACTGGCCGGGCTTGCCAGACCGCATCGAGCAGAGTCGGCCCCTCGAGTCGCCTTTAGCCCCTGCCCTGCCAGAAGCCCCGGAGGTCTCGGGGCCGGCAGTGCGCTGGGTGCGCCCTGGCAGCTCGCCTCTAGAACCCTGGCTGCCGCTCTTGAACCGCGCCTTGGAGGGGGTGCAGCTGGCTATGCTGCTGATTCTGGCCCTGGTGCTGGTGGCGGCCTTTTGGGGCCACCGGGCCAGGGGTGGGGTGTTCCGGGGCTCCTTTGTGCTGCCGGTGCTGGCGGTGGCCCTTACCTGGGTTTTGCTGCTGGGGGGCCTTAGGGGCAGCAGCCAGGGGGGTGGGTTTGCCTCGCCGGGTGGGCTCGAGCGTCCCACCGCCCCTTTGTTGGAATGGCAGGAACGCGCTGTGCCCCCTGGCCTCACCGAAGCAGGCTATTTGCTGGCTTTCTTGATGGCCCTGGGGGGTTTCTTTTTGCTGCTGGGCCTGCTGTACGGGGTGTGGCGCTTGCGGCAACCCGAGGCGGGTGAGCCTCCCGCCCCACCCCTTTTGGGCCGGCCGCGAGCACCCCGCCTGGCCCCATCCGACCCCATCCGCGAGGCCTACTGGACTTTCGAGCAGCGCATGCGCCAACTGGGTCTGCCCAGGCCCCCATCGGTGAGTCCTGCTTGCTACATGGAAGAGATTTCGGCCCGCCAGCCTCAGGTAAAGGCCATGTTGTTGCGGCTGCTCGAGCTCTACCAGCAGGTGCGTTATGGGGGAAGGCCGCTGCCCCAACACGCCCTGGAGGCCCGAGATCTGGCCGAGGAGATACCCCGGAGGTTTCCACCCCCATGATTTCATCCTGGTTCCAGCGTATCAATCAACAGATCGAACAGGCCATTGTGGGCAAAGCAGAGGTCATCCAAGAAGCTCTGGCCGCGCTCCTGGCCGGAGGACACCTGCTCTTGGAGGATGTGCCAGGAACGGGCAAAACCACCCTGGCAAGGGTGCTGGCCCGCAGCCTGGGCCTGCCGTACCGCCGGGTGCAGATGACCCCCGACCTGCTGCCCAGCGACCTGACCGGGGTTTATGTCTACCACAATGGCGAGTTCCACTTTCGTCCGGGGCCTATCTTTACCGGGGTGCTGCTGGCCGACGAGCTGAACCGCGCCACGCCCAAGACCCAGTCGGCCTTGCTCGAGGCCATGCAGGAGGGCCAGGTTACCCTGGAGGGCCAGACCCACCCCCTACCCCGGCCCTTCTGGGTGATTGCCACGCAAAACCCCATCGAACAGGAGGGAACCTACCGCCTGCCCGAGGCCCAGCTCGACCGCTTTATGTGTCGGCTGCGCCTGCAATACCCCGAACCCGAGGCCGAGCGGGAGATTTTGCGCCGCCTGAGGGAGGCCAGCCCGGAAGAGGCCCTGCAGCCGCTTACCAGCGCAGAGGAGATTGTGGCGCTGCAACAGCAGGTTCGTCGGGTCCACCTCGAGCCCGACCTCGAGGACTACCTGCTGGCCATTGTCCAGGCCACCCGGCAAGCACCCCAGGTCTTGCTGGGCGCGAGCCCCAGGGCTGCGCTGGCTCTGCAGCGCTTTGCCCAGGCCAAAGCCGCCCTGGCTGGGCGCGATTTTGTCTTGCCGGACGATATTCAAAGTGCGGTTGTGCCGGTGCTGGCCCACCGCCTGCTGCTGCACTACGAGGCCCGGCTCGAGGGGGCCAAAGCCGAGCAGGTCTTGGAGGAAATCAAGCAGCACATTCCGGTTCCGGTGGAGGTTTGAGCGAACCCATGTGGCTTTGGTTGCTGCCGCTCTTCCTTGCGGCTTTGCTGGTGTTGGGGCCGCGCTGGACGCGGGCGCGCTGCGCCGTGATGGCCTCTAAAGCTTACCTTTTTGCGGGCCAAAAGGCCCAAGCCCAGCTCCAGCTTGTGCTTCAGAGCTGGATTCCTCTGTACGTCCGGGTGGAAGGGAAAGGCTCGGCCCCGCTGGGGGTGCTGGCTTGGGGCGGGCGGGCCCTGGTGTGGGGAGAATGGCGTCTAGAACAAGCCATCGCACTGCTGGCCCGGCGTCGGGGGGAGCATGCCCTGCCGGCGGTGCGGCTGTTTGTGCGCGATGTGCTGGGGGTGCTCGAGCGGGAGGTAGAAGTTCGCCTGGAGCGTGGCGCGGTGGTGGTATACCCGGCCATACACCCGGTTTTGCTGCCCAACCTCCGGCGCACCCTGCTGGCCGATGGGCACCCGGCGGTGGGGGGAATGGAGGACGCCACCCGGTTCGTGGGCGTGCGGGCCTACGTCCCGGGCGACCCCCTCCGTCACCTGCACTGGAAGGCTACGGCCCGGCAGGGCCAGCCGATGATGCGGGAGTTTGAGCAGGTTAAGAGCAGTGCGGTCTGGATTCATCTGGACATACAGGGAATGGGTAGGAGTGGGGCTGTTTACCTCGAGCACGCCACCAGCCTGGCGGCCAGTCTGCTGCGGGCGGCCTCCGAAGATGGGTTGGCGGTGGGGCTATCGCTGGGGAACCGCACCCTGTCGGTGGGTTTTGGCCCTGTGCACGAGCAGCGGCTGCTGGCCGAGCTGGGCCGCGCCCAGCCCCAGCCAGACCCCACGCCCGTGCCCATACCCGACCCCGGCACCAACCTGATTCTGCTGACCATGCTGGCCTCGGCCAGGGTTTTAGAAGGGGCGCTGCGCGCCCGCGCGCGGGTCTCCCAGGTGCACCTGGTGGCTTTGCCGGAAGGGTTTTTCCTCTGGCCGGGGGAAAAAGGGCGCCGGGTGTTTGGCCTGAGCGATGAGGTGCAGCGGCTTCTGCAGAAGCGGGCCTATCTGGTGGCAGAGGGCGTGCAGGTGCACATTCTGCGCGGCAACCAGAGCGTTTTGGAGCTGGGAAGCTAACTTTACAGCTCGAGCAAATCCGCCGTGAGGCAGCTAAAGCGTGAACGGGGTAGACCTGCTCCCAGCCTGCCCTGCCGCAGCAGCCCCAATCCCTGATAGTGCGATATATTCGGCACATGTTTAAGGTGGTGCTGTATCAACCCGAAATACCTCAGAACGCTGGCAACATCGCCCGCACCTGCGCGGCCACCGGGGCCGAGCTGCACCTGGTGCGTCCGCTGGGCTTTCAGTGGAACAGCGCCAAGCTAAGGCGGGCTGGGCTGGACTACTGGCCCGAGGTGGAGCTTGTTCTGCACGATTCCTGGCAGGCTTTTCTGGAATCCTTACCCCAGGATGGCCGGGTCTGGGCCTTTAGCAGCAAGGTTTCCCAATGCTATGCCGAGGTGCGCTATCAATCGGGCGATTACCTGCTTTTTGGCCCGGAAAGCCGGGGCTTGCCGCCGGAGGTGCTGGAGCGCTTTCCTGGGGTAACCATCCCCATGCCCGGCAGGGGCGGGCGCTCGCTCAACCTGGCGGTGGCGGTGGGGGTGGGGCTGTACGAGGCCCTTAGGCAGGTGGGGTGGGGCTTCCAGGCCACTGCAAAGGGCGGTTGAGCCCGCCGAAGCCGATCATTATCGGGTTCTGGCTATTTTTGCGGCTTTGGGATGCGCTTTCTACCTGCCCTGAGGTAGCGCTCGAGGGCGCGCTACTTGGCCAGCCGGGTCAGGGCTGCCCGCAAGGCCTCGATGGCCTTCAAGAACTCGGGTATTTCCAGATGTTCGTTGGGGGTGTGGTCGAGGGTCGAATCGCCCGGCCCGTAGGCCACCATGGGCACTTTCCAGTGGGGGGCCACCACATTCATGTCGGAGGTGCCGGTTTTGTACTTGAACACCGGCTCGCCCCCGGCCTGCCGGATGCCGATCCGCAGAGCGCGGGTGAGGGGGGTGTCCTTGGGGCCTGCATAGGGCACCTCGCGTCCGGAGAAGTCGAGGTCGAGGGTGGGCGGGGCGTAGGCCGACAGATGGCGGATGGCCTCCTCGACCGAAAGGCGGGGGGGCAGGCGCAGGTCAAATTTCATTTCGGCGAGCTGGCGGGTATCGGGATGCTCGATCTTAAAGTCGCGCAGGTTGTACTGTACCTGGTTGAAAGGCCCCTGACCTACGTTCATGGCCTCGGCCCAGGCCTTGATGCTGACAAAGTAGCTGATGAGCTCTTCGGCGGCGTTGGGCTCGTGGTGGGCCGAGTGGAAATTGTCTTTCTCGCGCCGTACCCGCACCAGCAGGCGGCCCTTGTAGCCCAGGGTGATGCCCTGCCAGCTCGAGGGCTCGCCAATCACCACAAAATCGGGTTTGAGCTTTTCTACCACGTAGCGGGCCCCCTTGGAGCTAGGCACCTCTTCTTCGGTGGCACCCACCACATGGATGGTTAGCTTTTGCAAGACCTCGGGCGCAAGCCCGGCGGCGGCCAGCACAAAGGTTACAAACGGGCCCTTGGCATCTACCGAGCCGCGGCCAAACAGCTTTTCGCCCTCGAGCCGCACCGGAACCATCCCCGGCACGGTGTCGATATGCCCCAGCAGCACCACCTGCACCGGCCCCGTGCCGATCTGGCCTCGAGCGTTGTCGGCCTCATCTACCCAGGCCTTGGGGTAGCCCAGTTTTTTCATGCCCTCGGCCAGGTATTGCGCCACCGCACGCTCCTGCCCCGAAACCGAAGGAATCTCGAGGGCACCTTTCAAAAACTCGACGGGGTTCAGACTGATGCCACCATCCATAAAAAGCTTTTCAGAGCGGCTTTGATCCGCTCCAGGTTAGCATAGCATTTTATGGGCCTGGCCCGCCTTTGCTGCAAGGTGCTTTTTGAGGAGGCTGCGGGCTTTCCCATGAGAAAGCGTCGCGCTGCCCCTTGACTTCTCGCAAAATTCTTTAGAATAAGAACCAGTTTGGCGGCTTTGTCTATTTAACCCAAGCCCAACCAACGGAGGAAACCATGCCCCATGTGATTGTCGAACCCTGCATCGGCACCAAGGACAAGTCCTGTGTCGAAGTCTGCCCGGTTGAGTGCATCTACGACGGCGGAGACCAGTTCTACATCCACCCCGACGAGTGCATCGACTGCGGCGCTTGTGTGCCGGCCTGCCCGGTCTCGGCCATCTACCCCGAAGAAGACGTGCCCGAGCAGTGGCACGACTACATCGCCAAAAACCGCAAGCTGGCGGGCCTCGAGTAATACCAGATTCGGTTAGTTCGTCACCGAACGGTGTCGAACTAACCCGACCGAAGGGATACGCTTTCTTCGCCGAGCGCAGCGAGGGGTGTGCTCTAGGATTCAAAAAGATAGCCTCTTAGCGCTTTTTATTTGAAGATTATCTTTTTGAATCCGGTATAATACCTCTGCAAGAGCCCCCACCTAGGGCTATGCCAGGAGCCACCCCCAAATCTGGTCGGCTCCGAAAAGCCCCAGGTAGGCGTGGGAGGCGGCCTGCTGCCTGCAGCGGGAGCCTGCGTACACGCATGTTGGCATCCTACCGCAAGGGCCAGGGTTTCACGCCCTCGAGCTCAGCGCAACCAGGCCCGAAGGAACCTTTCCGCTATGGCTTCCATGGCGGGAACCACGTCATGGTGTAGGTCGGGGAAAAGAACCAGGTGATCCTCGCCTAAGGGGCCGAAGCCCGTGGGTCTGAGGCAAGCCCGACCCTTGCTGAGCGGCTGGGTCCAGGTTTCCCCTTCCCGGGTGAGGGCTACCTGGTAGACCTTGCGCCCAATCTCCTCCCGTGCGTCCCTCAGTCGGCAGGCCTGGGTGGGGGGGATGAGGGGGTCGTTCCCTGCCTGGAGGATGAGGAAGGGGGCCTGGAGCCGGGCGGCCTGGGGCAAGGGACTCTGACGGGCCAAGGCCTCTGGGCCCTCCCCAAACACCTCCCGCCAGCGGGCAAGCGCTTCAGGGCGACTGCGCCTTAGGATGGCCACCTGCTCTTCGAAGTCCACGGGGCCGATGGCAAAGACTACCCCCTTGGCGCTTCCCTCCAGGGCCGCTGCCTTTAGGGCCACGCAGGCCCCCAGGGAGTAGCCTGCATAGGCGTGCCGATTGGCCCCCAACCTCGGAAGGAGGCGGGCTAGGTGAGCTAGGTCCTCAGCCTCTTCCAGACATCCTGTGATCCTACCGTCGCTTTTTCCCCGCCCCCGGAGGTGGGGCACCACCCCCAGGAAGCCTTGCTCTGCCCAGGAGCGGCAGCGGGCCAGCATGCTGGCCGTAGGGGGGCCGAATCCCCCAGGAACCAGGAGGACTGCTCCCTGGATTGCTCCCAAAGGCCGGCAGATCTGGGCGAAGAGCCCTACCCCGGCTCGTTGGTAGCGAATCCCTTCCCCCTCCCAGGTAAAGGGTTGGGGTCTGAGGGCAGCCCAAAGGGCCAGGGCCAGCAGAGGGGGGAAAAGCCAGATGGGTTTCATCGTCCGAAGAGGGCTAAAGAGACCCGGGCCCGGGTGAGGAGATGGGCCAGGAGAAGGGGGAGGCCAAAGGCCAGGAGGAGGTAGATCAAAAAGGCCGGCTTGAGCCCTAGAGGCTCGGGGAAGCCCGGATTTTTCTCCAGAAGGCGCATGACCATAGGGTGGAGGAGGTAGATTTGCAGGGAGTAGCGGCCCAGGAAGGCCATGGGAGCTTGCCAGCGGGTCTGGGCCAGACGGTAGGCCAGGGCCAGCAGGAGGAAGACCATGGCGGTGGTGTAAAGCCAGTGGGCTAGCTGGTAGTGCATGGTGTTCACGGGACGCTTTTGGAGGACTTCCAGGGCCAGGGGCAGGTAGAGGCCAAGGCCCAGAAGGGCCAGGCCCAGGGCCAGGGGCCAGAGACGCAGAAAGCGGGGGAGGAGTTCCAGGCGGCTGGCTAGGTAAAGCCCCAGGGCGATGGCGGGCAGGTACCAAAGAACGAAGCTCCCCGGATAGGGCAGAAAGCGGTAGTGGCGGTTGAGGAGGTAGATGAGGAGGGTAGCCCCCAGGCCCAGGAGAAGAAACCATCCCCCATGGACCCGCCTGCGCACCATGGGGAGGAAGAGCGGCAGGAGCAGGGTGAGCTGCAGGGCCACCACCAGGAAGTAAAGGTGAAAATAGGCCTTGCCCCAGAGCAATTGGTGCGGAACGCGCTCGAGCTGGAAGACCCCGTGGTCCCAGTAACGGAAGGCCAGATAGATCCCGCTCCAAAGGAGGTAGGGCCAAAGAAGCCTTAGGCTCCGGTTTCCTAAGTAGCGTCCTAGGGAGAAGGAGCGTAGGAAACTGGCCCCAATCACCAATGCGGTGAGGAAGAGGAAAGCCGGTACGGCGAAGTGAAGGGTGCGGTTTAGGGCGGCCAGGAGGAGCCAGAGGAGGGTTTCCGGGGATACCTCCCGCAGGAAGCGGCCTAGAAGGTGGTGGAGTACCACCTCTAAAATGGCTAGGCCACGGAAAACCTCCACCCAGGGAAAACGATCCATTGTCTCATTCTCACAAAGGAGGGTGAGAAAAGCCTAGGGCTGGTTGGCCTACAAAAAGCTGCTACACAGCATGAAGGGCCTTGCCCCACCTGGGGATTGCAGTTCCTCGCCAGAAAATACCTGCTAGGGGCAATCCCGGGCTGCTCTGCGAGGAAGGCAGTGGGTGCGGCACTCATGCCTGTGCTCTTAGCGCTGCAGCCCGCTTCTTATCACGCCGAATCCGCCACCACAGGTAGTATACCGCTACTACCCGCAAAAGCATCGAGACCAGGATGGGCAGGTGGTAGGGGCTGGGGAACAGCTTGAGCTGCTGATGCAGGCTGCCCAGGGCCCCGCCCAGCAGCGAGCCCAGAATTCCACCCACCGCAAAGGCCATCCAGTACCAGGCCAGGTAGAGGTTGCGTTTTTCCGGCGAGGCGCTTTGCAGGGCTACGTTGGTCAGGGCGGTTCCGATACCCCCCCAGGCCAGGGCATCGCAAACCGCCGAGATCCAGATGGTTTGTAGTTGCCCTGGCCCCCCTGCCAGCCACAGCGGGGGCAATACCAGTGCTGCTACACTGCTGCTAAAGAGCAAAACCTGCCAGTGCCCAATCCGGTCGGCCAGGCGGCCCCACAAGGGGCTCAGCACCAGCCCACAGCTCGCGGCAATCACGGTCCAGAGCCCCACCTGGGTGAAGTTCATGCGGGCGTACTCGAGGAACAGCGGAAACACAAACGGCCCGCCCACGCTCACCGCGCCCAAAAAAAGCACCACAAAGCCCAAAAACCCCCGGAAGCGCCGGTCGGATAGGGGTTCTATGAACTCGGAGGGGCGGGGGGGTGTGCTTACCAGGGGTGGTTCATACTGCTGGCGCAAAATGAAGGTGGCGCCAACACCTGCGACCACCGCAAGGCCCAGCGCCAACAAAAAGCCCCAGGGCTTGCCCAGTGCGTCAATCAGGCCGCCCGCGGCCAGGTTGCCCAGGGTGCCCACCAGACCCAGCACCCCGTTGCGCAAACCAAAGTAGCGCCCGCGCTTCTGTTCGGGCACCAGATCGGCCATCCAGCTTGTCCAGAGCACACTGACCGGAGCCAGAATGAGCTGGGTAAGTGCGGCAATTATCAAGAGGCCAGGGATGCGCCAGGGTTCGGGCATCAGGGGCACGAACAGCACCAGCACAAACAGGCCGCGCCCAAAGGCCGAGAGGTTGGCGCTCAAATCCTTGCGGCTGCCGCGAAAAAAAAGGGCCAGGGGGGCGGCCAGTTGCCCTACCATGGGCAGTGCGCCCAGAATAGCCAGGGCCACGGGGGGCGCGCCCAGCCATAGCGCATAGCCGGTCATGACCACACCGGTGCTCCAGTTGATAAACAGGATGGCCAGCACGCCCTCCCAGATAGCCAAAAGCTGTGAACGATGGGGCTCTCCCCTGGGCGGTGTCACGAGAGTTCATTATTGACCGGCGGGTCAGTTTTGCAAAGGGCGGGCTTCCGCAAATCGGCATATATCCCATGCAGGGCCTTCACACCCCGCCAGCAAACTGCTTGCTTGGCCGGGGCTACAGATAACGGTAGTGAAGGTCGGGCTCGAGATGGCCGCAATCCTCGGGGGCTGCAGGGGCCCGCCCTCGAGCTGCAACTACCCCTCGGTTAGCCTGATCCACAGCTCGGCCTGGAGCCCCTGGGGCTGGTTGGGCAAAAGCACCAGCCTGCCCTGGTGGGCCCGGGCTACCTGGGCCACCACCGAGAGGCCCAGCCCGTGGCCGGGCACCCGCACCCCAGGCGCACGGTAGAAGGGTTCGGTGGCCCGTTTCGTGACCTCCGGCAGCATTCCGGGGCCCTCGTCGCGCACCCGCAGAATAGCGAAGGCTTGGTCAGGTGTGGCCTCGAGCTCGACCTGCACGGCTGCTTTGGGGGCATACTTTTGCGCGTTGTTCAAAAGGTTTTCCAGGGCCTGGGCCAGCAGGAAGGGGTCGCCGGACAGCTTTAGGGTTTCGGGCCCCCGGTAGGGCACACCGGCCCGGCTGGCGGCCTCGCGGGCCAGCTGGGCCAGGTCCAGCCCCACCTTCTGTCCCCGCCCTTCCCGCGCCAGGGTCAGCAGCGACTCGCTCAGGCGGCTCATCCGCTCGACCTCCTCACGCACCACGGCCAGGGTTTCCTCGGGCGAGGCCAGCCCTTGCTGCTGTGTGTCGAGCTGCAGGCGCAAAGCGGTCAGGGGGGTGCGCAGCTCGTGGGCGGCATTGCGGGTGAACTCAGCCTCGCGCTGGCGAAAGGCAGCAAGGCGCTCGAGCATCTGATTGAAGGTCTGGCTCAGGTGGAAAAGCTCGCCGCTGCCCTCGGCGGGCACCCGCAGGCTCAGGTCGCCCGAGTCGGCCACCCGGCGTGCAGCTTCCTGCAGGTGGCGCAGGGGCCTGAGGGCCGGCCCGCTGACCAGCCAGGCCACCCAGGCCCCCAGCAGCGCCACCACCAGGGCCGTAAAGAGCACGGTTTGCCGGTAGCCGGCCAGGCTGGCCCGCACCTGGCTGGCCTCGAGGGCCCCCTGCAGGTAGAGGTTGGGGCCCAGGCGCAGGCTTTTGTAGAGCCAGTTCTGCTCGAGCCGGGCCTCGAGGTTGTCGGAAAGGGGAACTTCGGTAGGAAAACGACCCCACTCCCGCAATACTTCCCCTTCCCGCACCAGCCGGGCGTGGGCGATGCTGCCGGCGGGGGTGGGGTTGGGGAGGGGCGCCAGAAGAGCGCCATCGCGCAGGTGATCCAGCGGCATCAAACCGGAAGCCCTGGACTCATCGTCGTCTCGCTCGCGTCGGAAGAGGCGCGGGGGGCCCCGGCGGCCCTCGAGCTGTAGGGCAATGCGACCCAGATAGGTATCGAGCTCGCGCTCGAGGTTGCCCATCTGCAAGCGCTCGAAGCTGGCGTACCCCAGAAAACCCTGCAGCAGCAGGGCCAGGGAAATGGCCAGGGCAATGAACAGGGCCAGCCGCAGGCGCAGGCTCATGTTTCCAACCCCAGCCGGTAGCCCCCCGGCACGGTGCGTACCACGCTGCTGTCCAGCTTGCTGCGTAGGTGGTGCACGCACACCTTGACCACCCCCACATCCGAGGCCTCCTCGCCCCAGATCAGGTCGAGCAGCTCTTCCGGGCTATAGACCCGTCCCGGAAACAAAGCCAGCCGCTCCAAGAGGGCGTACTCACGGGGGGAGAGTTCTACCGCCCGCCCCCCCCAGCGTACGCTGCGGTCGGTCAGGTCGAGCTCGAGGGGGCCATACTGCACCCGGCTTTGCTTAACCTCGCTCACCCGACGCAGCAAGGCCCGCACCCGGGCCAGCAACTCTGGCAGATCGAAGGGCTTGACTACGTAGTCGTCGCCGCCTTCGTCCAGGCCCATCACCCGGTCGGCCAGGGCATCGCGGGCGGTCATGAACAGAATGGGGCCTTTGTATCCGGCGCTGCGGGCCTCGCGGGCCAGAATAAACCCACCATCCTCCGACTCCGGCAGGCGCACGTCCAGAATCATCATGTCGGGCTCGGACTCGGCCAGCAGTTCACGGGCTTCGGTCAGATCGGAAGCGTGGCGAACCTGGTGCCCCTGGGCCTCGAGGGCCCGCTTGAGGGGGCGGGCAATGTTTGGTTCGTCTTCAACCAGCAACAGCCGCATGATTCCAGCTTGCATTGTAGGGGTTATGGGCGGGTTATGTGGGCCGCAGGCCAAGAAGGTAGACCCGGCCCCCAAATGTGCAGTTGGTTGTGTATGAGAAACCCTCTCAGCGTGTCGTAACTGCCTCGTAACCACCCTGCCCCACACTTCTTCTCGGGAAAGCAAGAAGGCTTTCCAGCCGAAGGAGGAAGATTATGAACAAGACCATGAAAACCCTGTTGGTGGCCTCGAGCCTGGCCTTGGCGGGCGCCTTTGCCCAGCAGACTCCGGCACCCCAGCCTATGCCGATGCAGCCCAGGGCCATGCAGCGCATGATGAAAGCCCCCATGGGCCTGATCGGTAACCTCTATTTCAGCGCGGCCCAGTTCCTGGGCGTGACCCCCGCCGAGCTGGCGGTGCTGAGCGGTGGCACCAAGACCCTGGCCCAGGTAGCCACCGACCTTGGCAAAACCCCCGCGGCTCTCGAGGCCGCCCTGGTCACAGCCCGCAACCAGGCCATCGACCAGGCGGTGCAGGCCCAGCGCCTCACCACCGAGCAGGCCAGTACCCTCAAAGCCAGCAGCCAGGCCGTGGCCAAGGCCTTTGTAGCCCAGCCGGTTCAGCTGCGCCTGGGGATGGCCGGTCGCGATGGACGGGGGCCCCGGGGGTGGTGGCGCTAGACCCCTGAGGGTGTGTGGATTGCAGCGTGTGGTTGAACCACCAACCACACGCCTTTCTTTGTATTCCCCCGGTAAACCTTTCTTCCTAACCCATTTACCACTATTTATGCCCAGAATGTAGGTCAAGCGGGAGGTTGGTATGGATAACGACGATAAGCCGATTGGAACGATATTGAACCGCCGCAAGGTGCTGGCCGCGCTGGGTTTGGGCGGGCTCGCCGGGGTGAGCGGACTCTTAGGGCAAAAAGCCGAGGCACAGAACACGCTGCCCTCCTGCATTGTGCGCCCGGCCCTGACCGAGGGGCCTTACTTTGTGGACACCCAGCTCAACCGCTCCGACATCCGTTCCGACCCGGCTACGGGTGTGGTGAAGCCGGGGGTTCCACTGGTGTTGCGCTTTGTGATCTCGAGGGTCTCGAGCAGCGGCTGCACCCTGTTGCCGGGGGCCATGGTGGACATCTGGCAGTGCGACGCCCAGGGCCTCTACTCCGGGGTGCAGGATCGCTTTGCCGACACCCGCGGGCAAAAGTGGCTGCGCGGCTACCAGGTCACCAATGCCCAGGGGGTGGCCGAGTTCACCACCATCTACCCCGGCTGGTATCCGGGCCGCACCGTGCACATCCACTTCAAAATCCGCTACCAGAATCGCGACTTCACCTCCCAGCTCTTCTTCGACGATGCCCTGAGCGACCGTATCCTGGCCAACCCGCCCTACGCAAAAGCGGGCATCCGCACCCGCAACGCCAACGACGGCATCTACCGCAACGGCGGCAGCCAGCTCCTGCTCAACCTGACCCCAAGCGGGGCGGGGTATGCGGCCACTTTCGATATCGGCCTGAACCTCTGAGCGGATAAAAATCCTCTTGATTAGCTCTCATTCTGGGGCCCCCGCCTGAAGCGCGGGCAGTAGAGAACACGAGAGATCATCCTGCGCTCAGGCGGAACGATTCAGGCGGGGTTCAAGCGACTGCCCGCCGCAAGCGCGTAGGCGATGAAGCCCGCCAGCGCGGCAAACCCCACCCCGGTGCGGGCCTGGCCGGTTTCGGGGTCGAAGGACTCAGGGGCGTAGCCCTGGTCGAGGGGGGCCTGCTCGAGCACCATCAGCGCGTCCCCCGCAGGGCGCAAGAGCCCCGAGAGAATCCGGTTGGCCAGTCCAAAGCCCGAGGGGAAGGGAAAGTGGGCCGAGCCCTCGCCGGGAAAGCGCCCTTTGTAGTGGTGGGGGTTGTCGTTGCCCAGAATCCAGAGCGCGGTGGCCTGCCAGATGGGGTCTTGGCGGCTGCAAAAGCCCAGGTGGGGGAGCAGCAGCAGGCTGCCCGCGGGCTCGTCGGAGAAAGTATGGGCGCCCCCCGGCTCGAAGCTAAAGACAAACCGCCCGTTGCGCTCGGCCTGGCGGTAGAGGGTCTCGCGGATGGCCCGGGCCTCGAGCTTCAGTGCCTCGCCGCCCTGCCAGAAGGGCGAGAGGCGCTCGAGGGCCACCGCCCACAGGGCGTTGTCGTAGGTCAGGTAGGGCTCCTGCACCGGGTCGTCGGTGGGGGAGAGGAAGGTGCGGTAGAGGGGCAGCGAGGGGTGTTTTTCCTCGGCCACCCGCGCCAGCACCCCCTCCAGCGGCGCGCGCAGCTCGCTCACCAGCTCGGGGTTGGGGCCGGTGGCCTCCAAATACCGGGCCAGCGCCAGCGGATAGGCCGCAGCCTGGTCGAGCTCAAAACCGGGGTACAGGGGCGGCCCAGCCAGGTACTGGGCGTGCTCGCCCGGCCAGCGGGCCTGGCGGCGGAAAGCCGCTTTGAGCACCTCCCGGGCCCGCTTGCGGTCGGCCTTGAGCAGGGCCGGGAAAAACCACAAGAGCGCGTCGCGGGCCCAGTAGGCCCCCGAGACGTAGTAGTGGGGGCTACGGGAGGTCAGCAGCACCGGCTCGCCCTCGAGGGTGTCGGCCTGGGCGTAGAAGTAGCTGAAAATCAGATGCCGCCGGTAGACCTCGTAGAGGGGGCCCGTGTAGTTGGTGGTCAGAAGGGCCAGCTTGTGCAGGGTCTTGCGCAGCAGGCCCTCCCAGCCCACGCGCCGCAGGTGCAGGGCGGTGGTGCGGGCCCCGTCGGCCTCGGGGGCCAGGCCCAGGTAGAGCGTGACCGGGCCATGCGCCCACTCGAGCACGAACTGGGGGCCCCAATCTATTCGGGTGGGGGGAGGGTCGGCCTGTAAGCCCAACGCCAGCAGGGTGCGCTCGCTGCGGGCTTCCAGCACATAGCTGCCAGTCCAGGCATCGTGCCCGGTGCGGAAAGCGGCCTCGAGCCTCTCTTCCCTAAAACGCCTAAGACCCAGGTACTCCAGGTTGCCCGCTACCTGCAGGGGGCCGTTTTGCTTGGGCTCCAGCCTGAGCGCCAGCCCCCGCTCGCCGTAGGGGGCTAAGAGCGTCACCGTGAGCTGGGCGTTCTCCCAGATGGGAATCCAGTCCGACAGGCGCGAAACCTGCCAGCCCTGGCCGGACACCTCCAGCAAAGGCGCCCCCACCCAGTCCAGCAGGCCATTGAGCCCCAGCGAGGCCACCCCCATGCGCGAGATGGTGGGGGCTTGGGGGCTGGCTTCTACGTGCACCTCGAGGTTGCCAGTGGGCAGGTGCGCGGGGGGGGTGTCCAGGATGGGGGCGGGGGTCATGAGTTCCATAAAGCTCACTGCTTCTTGAGCTTATCGAAATAGACCCACACAAAGTACAACGCCAGCAATACCAAAAGCACAAACAGCGCGGTTACGATGCCCCGCAGCCAGTCGGCAAACATCACCCCCACCAGCACCCCAGCGGCAAAACCAAGCAGGTGCCCGCGGTACTGCTGCCATAACAAGCGGGCCAGGTTTTTGTTCATGCCGACCAGATTACCAGGAAAACCGCCCTAGCCCTTGACCCCCGTCAGTACTACGCCTTCGATAATCTGACGCTGGAAGAACAAGAAGACCAGCAGCACCGGCAGCACTGCCAGGCTGCTGGCGGCCATGATCAGGTTCCAGGCGGTGCCGGCCTCGCTCGAGAACAGCGCCACCCCCACCGGGATGGTGCGCATATCGGCGGTCTGTACCACAATCAGGGGCCACAAAAAGGCGTTCCAGTTGCCCAGGAAGGTAAAGATACCCAAAGCCGCCAGGGCCGGGCGCACCAGGGGAAAGGCAATGCGCCAGAACACCCCAAACTCACTCAGCCCATCAATTCGCCCGGCGTCCAGCAGGTCGGTGGGCAGGGTCTGGAAAAACTGCCGCATCAAAAACACCCCAAAGGCACTGATGAGGCCGGGAAACAGCAAGCCCCAGTAGGTGTTGCTCCAGCCGTACTGGGTGCTCATCACATACCAGGGGATAATGAGCATCTCGGTGGGCACCATCAGGGTCGAAAGGATCAGCACAAATACCAGCCCCCGTCCGGGAAAACGCAGCTTGGCCAGGGTGTAGCCCACCAGCGAATCGAACAACAACACCGAAAAAGTGGTGATGAGGGCCACAATCAGGCTGTTTAGGAACCAACGGGGAAACTGGGTTTTGAAGAGCACCTCGCGGTAGTTGTCCAGGGTGGGGGCCTGGGGCCAGACCTTGAGCTCGAAAATTTCGGCAAAAGGCTTGAGGGAGGTCAGGAACATCCACACAAAGGGAAAAAACATCACCAGGCTGCCCAGAATCAGGAGCGCGTAGACGAGGAACGTAGATAGGCGCTTCATCAGTATTCCACCCGCCGCGACAAGAGCCGTAGTTGCACCAGGGTGATGAACAGGATAATCACAAACAGCAAGACCGTGATGGCTGCGGCATAGCCCAGGTCAAACCGAGCGAAGGCTTGTTGGTAGATGTACAGGGCCAGCGTCAGGGTGGAGCCCAACGGCCCGCCCTGATCGGTAAAGTTGAGGTTGACCACCTGGGTGAAGAGCTGCAAAAAGCCAATGGTGCCTATCACTGCCGAGAAGACCATCACCGGGTTCAAAAGCGGAAGGGTGATATGGCGGAATAGCTGCCAGTTGCTGGCCCCGTCAATGCGAGCGGCCTCGTAGTAGTCGCGGGGGATGTTTTGCAGACCCGCCAAGAACAACACCACCTGAAAACCCAGGTTTTGCCATACTACAATCATCGTCACGGTTGCCAAGGCCTGCGAAGGCTTGGTCAAAAAAGGTTGAGGAGGGATACCAAACACACTCAGGATCTCGTTGACAATGCCGAAGTTGGGCGAGAGCATCCAGCTAAACACCCAGGCAATCGCCGCCGCGGGGGTGACGTAAGGCGCAAAATAGATGGCCCGAAACACGTCACGAAAACGAGTGACTGCGTTGAGCATGAGGGCAATGCAAAGCCCTAATAGCAGTTGCAACGGGACGCCCAACAAGGTGTAGGCCAGCGTGTTCTGCAAGGCTTTGAGCAGCAGCCGATCGTCCAACATCTGATGGTAGTGTTCCAGCCCTACGAAAGGCCTTTTGCTGGGGTCGGCGTGCCAGTCAAATAGCGAAAGCCAAAGGGCCTGAAACGCAGGCCAGATGCGGATGAACAAGAAGAAGGCCAGCGGGATGGCCAGGAAAGCAAAAGCCCATAGCGCTTCGCGGGTGGCCAGCGATATCCCTCGTTTGGCGGGTTCGATTGGTTTGTTCATGGTGGGGTACGAGGGTGATGGACGGGCGAGTGGGTCGGTAGATCGGCTTGGGCAAGCTCGTGCCGGGGCTCTCTAAGCTGGATTAGCCCAACGTTTGGACAGCCAGCTATCGGTGGCCTTGCGCTGCACAGTGACACAACCAGCGCGATAGCTCCAGATTATTGTCGGCTGCGCCAGCCGTACGCAGACCTCGTTACTTCCAGAAGTTGTCCAGCAGCTTTTGCTCCTCGGCCACGGCCATTCGCCAGGACTCCGCCGGGTCTTTGTTTTCCAACAGCACCCGGTTGATGGCATCGGTCATGACTTTGCGTTGCCCAATTTCATCTACAAAAGGCGTGGCTTTGGCATAGGCCAGCGAGAGCACGAAGGGGCCAAAGACCTTGTCCAAGGTGAGCTTAGGGTCTTTGATCAGGCTTTTGCGGGCGGGCAGCTCGCCTACCTTCTCGAGCCAGTAGCGCTGTGTATCTTCCGAGACCAAAAACTCCAAAAACTTAAGCGAGGCGGCTTGCTTGGGCCCGGTGGCCAGGGGGGTCAGGCCGTGCATCCAGAAGGAGCCATAGTTCACCTTGCGCGCACCGGCTTTTTGCAGGGGTAGCTCGGCGACGCCCCAGTTGAACTTGGCCCCGTTGCGGATGGTGCCGATGGCAAAAGAACCGTCAATAATCATGCCCACTTTGCCAGCGATAAAGGCGTCGCGGTAGGCGTTGTTGCCAGGGAATAACTGGTTGCCCAGGGTGCCCACGTTGTATTTCTTGAGCCAGTCGGTATAGAAGGTGAAGGCTTTGAGGCCAGCGGCATCGCCATAGAGCACCTTGCGCCCATCGTCGGAGTAGGGCCGCCCGCCAAACTGCCGGATCAGTACCTCGCGCACCAGGTGGTGGTCTTGCCCATCGGGGGCCATGGCGTAGCCCAGTTGGGTGAACTTGTTGCCGTCCTTGATGGTGAGCTTAGCTGCGATGTTGAGGAACTCATCCCAGGTTTTGGGCGGGTTTTTGAAACCGGCGGCGTTGAGCAGGTCACGGTTGTAGAAGAGCGCCAGCGAACGCACCGCCGTGGGCATACCATACAGTTTGCCGCCCACTTTGGCAGCCTGGGCCAGGCTGGAGAACTCGCTGTCCAGCACCTTGATGTACTCATTGGGCATGGGTTGCAGATAGCCGGCCTTGACCCAGGTGGGCAGCCAGCCATAGAACAGGTTGACCACATCGGGCCCCTGGCCGGCAGGAATCGAAGAGGCCACCTTTTGCTGATAGGCGTCGAAGGGGAAGGTCTGGTGCTGTACCTTGATGCCAGGGTTGGCCGCCTCGAACCGCTTGATGAGCTCGTCTATGGCCTCCACTTTGCTCCTGAAGTCGTATTGCCAGTAGGTGATGGTGACCGAACCCTGGGCCAGCGCCGCTCCCAACAGGGCGACCAAGATGAACAAAGCTCTGCGCATGAACTTCCTCCTTCAACCTCGAGGGGTCGTAGGCGATTATACGGCGAATCTGCCCCTGGCCCAAAAGCCCTCCTGCTGGCTTGCGGGAAGTGAAGATTATTCGCTTAACGGAGGGGCTGCTGTGTTTCCGTGGGGGATGAGCTCGAGCTGTCGCCCCTGCGGGGTGGGGGTCAGGCGAATTTCCAGGCTATCGGGAAACACCTCGGGCTTCCCCCATTCGATGAGGATCAGGCGAGCCTCGGGCAGGTAGTCCTCGAGGCCCAAGTGATAAAGCTCCTCCTGGTCGGCCATGCGGTAGGCGTCAATGTGAACAAGCAGGCCCTCTGCGGTGGGGTATTCGTGGATCAGGGTGTAGGTGGGACTGGTAACCTCACCTTTGAACCCCAGGGCCTCGGCGATGAACTTCACCAGGGTGGTCTTGCCTGCCCCCATGGGCCCCGTAAGCAGCACCAGCGCCCCTTTGGGCAGGCGCTGTACGAGCTGTTGGGCAAAGGAACGGGTATCTTCCAGATGCTTCAGAAGCACGTCTACTAGCTTATCGCGGTTGCGTAGTTGAGCCTATGCTTCCAATCCGCTGGAACCTCGGGTGTCATAATTGCGCGGTCATGTCGAAGAACGCCTCTATTCCCTTCATCCTGATTTCGGTACTTATCAACGTGATGGGCCTGGGTTTGGTCATTCCAGTCTTGCCCAAGCTCATCGAGACCCTGGCGGGGGGCGTGGAGCTGGGGGCCCGGCTCAACGGCCTGTTTTTTGCGGTATATGCAGTGATGCAGTTTGCCTTTGGCCCCATTCTGGGCATGCTTTCCGACCGCTACGGGCGCCGCCCGGTGCTGCTGGCCTCGCTGGTGGGGACTGGCGTGGATTATTTGATTGCCGCCCTCACCCAGTCCATCTGGGTGCTGTTTGCGGCTCGAGTGATTGCCGGAGCCCTGGGGGCCAGCCTCTCCACTGCCAACGCCTACATTGCCGATATCTCCAAGCCCGAAGAGCGCGCCCGCAACTTTGGCCTGATTGGGGCCACCTTCGGGATGGGTTTCGTGTTGGGCCCGGTGCTGGGGGGATTTTTGGGCAATATCGACCTGCGCCTGCCCTTCTACTTTGCTGCAGGGCTGGCTTTTCTGAACTTCCTGTATGGCTACTTCGTGCTGCCCGAGTCGTTGAAGCCCGAAAACCGCAGTACCCAGACCCGCTCGCTCAACCCGTTTGTGGCCCTCCTGGTCTTGCGGAAAACCCCTATCCTGCGGGGCTTATCCCTAAGCCTCTCGCTTATCTTTCTGGCTTTTGGGATTCTGCAGAGCGTGTGGGTGCTGTACACCGCCTACAAGTTCGGCTGGAGGCCGCTCGAGGTGGGCTTATCGCTGTTTCTGGTGGGGTTGGGCGGGGTGATTGTACAGGCCGGGTTGGTCAGGCCGGTGGTGGCCCGCCTGGGCGAGCGCCGGGCGCTGACCCTGGCCCAGAGCGTGGGGTTTTTCTCCTTTACCCTGTATGGCCTGGCCACCCAGGGCTGGATGATGTACGCCACCATCGCCCTGGCCGCTTTGAGCAACCTGGGCCAGCCCCTCATCCAGTCCTTTCTAACCCGCGAGGTCTCGCCGCAGGAGCAAGGAACCCTGCAAGGGGCCCTGGCCGGGCTGCAAAGCCTGACGGTGGCGGTGGGGGGGTTGCTGGGCGGGGTGCTGTTTTCCCTGGTGGCCAAGCCCGACCTGGCCTACGGGCTGCTGGGGCTGCCCTTTTTTGCTGGGGCCATGCTCTATGCGGTGGCGGCGGCCAATACGGCCCGCCTGTTTCGCTCGCTTCGGCAAGGCTAGCGGCGCTTTGTCGGCGCCTGTCAGGTTGGCCTGGGAGATCAAGCCTTTGTTTTGTTGACGGCTTCTTGCCCTCTTTTCGCTGTCCATCGCTCCAAGAGGGGGGCAAGAAACTTGCTTTTGGGGCAACCGCTCAGCGGTAGATGTCCCGCCGGTGGCCCACCCGCAAGACCAGAATGCTGATGCTTTGGTCGCGGATGTGGCAGACCAGCCGGTAATCGCCCACGCGGTACTTCCAGAATTTGCCCAGCTCCGGCCCGTGCAAGGCTTCTCCAATGCTGCGCGGGTCATCCAGAACCGCCACCCGCTCGCGCAAGAAGCGCAGGATGCGGCGGGCTGCCTCGGGGTCTAGCTTTCCAAGCTCTTTCTCGGCTCGCGGGTCGAACTCAATCCTGTAGCCCAAGGCGGCGCTCCACTTCGTCTAAGGGGATGGCGGGGAGGTGAGCCTCGAGCCGTTTTACCGCAAGGTAATAGTCCTCGAGATCGTCCAGGTGCTCCAGGATGGCCTGGCGCACGTAGTAGCTCTTGCTGCGCCCGGTCTTCTGGGCGAGCTTTTCGAGGCGCTCCTCGATTTCCCTGGGCAAGCGGATGGCAAGCATTGCTTTACAAGTATAGCACTATACCGCCAGCCTAACTTCCAGGCCCGGGTGGGTGGTTCCTGTCTTCTGCCACAGCGCTGAACGCAGTTCTTATCCCCGACCTGGCAAGGGGGGCGGCCATGCCAAGGCCCTGGCTTATAGCTGGAGCCTGGTCAGACCAGACCTGATATGCTGAGGGTATGGCTGTGGTAACCAACATCTCCGAGGCCAAGGCCCGGCTCTCCCAGCTGGTGGAACGGGCCGAGCGCGGCGAGACCATCATCATCGGGCGCAACGACCGCCCGGTAGCCATGCTGGTGCCCTACCAGGAGACCAGGGAGCCGCGTCCTTTGGGGGGACTCAAGGGGCAGATCTGGATTGCGCCGGACTTCGACGCGTGCGATCAGGAGATCCAGCGCATCTTCGAGGGGGGCGAGGTTGAACCTGCTTCTTGATACCCACATGCTGTTGTGGGCATTTGCAGATGATCCACGGCTTTCTCCTGAGGCCCGCGACCTCATCACCGATGGCGAAAACCTGGTCTAAGCCAGTGCGGCTTCCGCCTGGGAAATCGCCATCAAAAAAGCCCTGGGTAAGCTCAGCCTGCCCGGGGATTTCGAAGCCCACCTGCGCTACCACCGCTATACCCCCCTTCCCATCAGCGTATCCCACGCCCTGGCTGTGGAAACCCTGCCCCAGTACCACAGCGATCCTTTCGACCGGCTCCTGATTGCTCAGGCCCGCCAGGAGCGGCTGGTTCTGCTCACTGCCGACCACCGGCTTAGCCGATACGGAGACTGGGTGCGGCCCATCTAGACCACATCCCTGGATTTTGTCCGGCCCGAATGCATATACAGCCCCAACCTCGCCCAACTTCCGTCACCAACCCCTACCTCACACAACACGGTTTGGAGGCGGCCTCTAAAAAAAGGCCATTATAGCCAGGCCTGGTCGTTCCAGGCGCAATGGGAAGACTTCCCCGCGGGCGCAGGGCTCGAGGGGGTACGGTTTTGGAATCAGCAAGCGGAACCTTTTGGCTAGACGGCCATCAAACCTGGTAGCGGGTGTAGGGGTTTTCGTGCGGTGGCCCGTCGGAAATCCACAGCTCCAGAGTGCCCAGGTTCATAATCACCGAAGCCAGGGTGCGGTAGGGTTCGCCTAGCGCGTATTCCTCCTGACTGGCGGTGCGGCAGACCGCGTAGGGTGCCCCCTCCCGATCACGCAGTGCAGCTTGCAGGTCTTCCAGGCCGGGTTTTTCCACCTGAGCAAGCCGCAGGGCCAGCCGTTCGGCCCGGTGGTGTGAGCGGTCGAGCCACTCGATGGGCGGCACCTCGATGCCGAAGCGCTCGGGGGCCAGGTAGTGGTTGGCGTGCACCAGCTGGCGTGGGTCTTCCCACTGAGCCACCCCGCTGGGCGAGACCTCGAGGTCGAGGGCTTGGGTGCCCTGCCCCAGCAGGAAATTGCCTGAAGCGGTACGGGGTTCTTCCAGCACCACGGCTTGAGCGGCCCGTAAGGTTTTCTGCCGCAGCACCTCGTAGGTGCGCAGGTGGAAGGGCTTGCCCAGCCCGGCCCAGTTGTCGCCCAGCGAGACCAGCCCGTTGATGCACAGGCCCAGGCCGTGGGAGTTGAGCCCGATCTTGCCGCCAAAGATGCCCGCCTCGGTAAAGGCCAGTATCCGGGTTCCGTCGGGCTCGGTGATGTGCTGCAGGGCCCCCTGCACCCCTTCCATCCAGTCCCAGTTCTGGCCCAGCCACAGGTGGCCGTCGGCGCTGTGGGCGGGCATCAGGGCAAAAGCGGTGCAGCCGTTGGGGGCCTCGTGGGGTAGGTAGACCGGGGGGGTGTCCTGGGCAAACTGGTAATAGATGATCTCGTAGCGCACGTTGAGGGTGGCGATGTCCACCAGCGGCTGGCCCGACCCTGCTGCGATGCCCTCGAGGCCCCTGGCATAACCTGGGTTTTGTTGCCGGATGGCCTGGAGGTAGCGCGCCCCCCGCTCGCGGGCCTCGGTGGGGGAGAGCTTGCACTCGACCTCGAAGCGGCGGAAGTAGAGCTCGAGGTTGTGGGCAATCCGCTCGGCCCAGGCCGCACCCTGCTGGTGGCCCTGGTCGTAAGGGGGGCCGGAGAGTCGCAAATAGGGCAGCATATCCCCTGCCATTATGCGCCCTGGCGGCTCAGATTGAACACAAAGCCTGGCCCACCCCGCCGCAGGGCGTGGTTCACGCTCAGACAAGCCTCGGTTGTACTCCGGCGGAACCATCTGAGGAGGCAGCCCTTTATGTCGCAGACGACGTAATGCACCGCCGAAAAGTGTATCATCCGGGGCATGAAAGTGCCGCTTGGTAAGCTTTTCTGGGCGTTTTTGCAGGTGGGGCTGGTGGCTTTTGGCGGTGGGGGCACGGCCCAGCTGTACCAGGCCATTGTGCTGAAGCGGGGCTGGATGGAGGAGCGCGAGTTTCTGGAAACCACCGCCCTGTGCCGCATTCTGCCGGGGCCGGTATTCGCCAATACTGCAGCTCATCTGGGGATGCGCCTGGGGGGTGTGCCGGGGGGCCTGCTGGCCCTGCTGGGGGTCTTGACCCCAGGGGCCCTGCTGATGCTGTTGCTGAGTTTTGCCTACTTCCGCTTTGGCGCAGTCCCCGGCTCAGTGGCCGAAAGCGCCCTGAATGGGGTGGCGGCTGCCGCTATTGGTTTGATTCTGGCCACCATGCTGCGCCAGGCTCCCCTTGCGCTGGACTCGCTCAAGGCCATGGGGCTGGCCCTGGGGGTCTTTGCGACCTATGGCCTGCTGCACTGGCCGTTGTTGCTGGTGCTGCTCTTGTTTGTGCCGGTGGGCATGGCTTTGTACTGGCAAGAGGCCCGTCTACCCATGCTGGAAACGGAGGCCGAGGGGCGTGGGTGAAACCCTCGAGGTCTTTCTGGCCTTCCTGCGTTTTGGGGTGCTCAGCTTTGGCGGGGGCATGGCCAACCTGCCCGAGATGGCCCGGGTCATCATTGGCAACGGCTGGGTAACCCGCCAGGAGTTTGCCGACGGCTTTGCCCTGGGGCAGTTTGTGCCGGGGCCCAATATGCTGGCGGTGCTGTTCTATGGCCTGAGCGCCGCGGGGCTGGGCGGGGCTCTGGCCGCTGCCCTGGGCATGTTTTTGCCGGGCGCGGTGGGGGCCATGTGGTTGGTGTGGGGCTGGCAGTGGATGGCCAGGGCCCAGTGGAGCCGGGCCTTACGCAAGGCGTTGGTGCCCATCAGCATGGGCTTGAGCGCCAGTATGGTCTTGGTGCTGGTTCAGCTTAGTGTGGACTCGCTTTTCTGGGGCCTGGGGGTGTTGGTGGGCTGCTTCCTGATTTACCGCGGCGTGGGGGTGGCCGCCGTAATTGCTGGAGGGGGGCTGCTGGGGCTCTTGCTGGGGCTCGGATAGGGGTTACGAGGGGCTCGAGGTCTCTTGAAGGGTCAGCACATAATCGATCCAGGCAGGCTGTTTGACGAAGCCCAGCGCCTCGTTGATGGCGAGCATGGCCCGGTTGCCCGTTTCGTTGCCGGTGCGGATTTCTTTTGTGCCATAGGCTTGGGCGAAGCGGATCGCCTTCAATTTGAGCGCCAGGGCCAGGCCTTTGCGGCGGTAGGCCCGGCGGGTGCCGGTGAGGCCGGTTTGCAGGTAGTCGCCATCGGTTTTCCAGAGGGTGCTCAGGGCTACATACTGGCCGGTGGATTTGTCTATGGCTACAAAATGACCTTCGGGCAGGTAGTAGCGGCTCTCGAACACCCACTTGCAGTAGTCCTCGAAGCTCACCTCGCTCATCTCCTCGGGGCGGGGTACGTCCAGGCGGGCCTCGAGCCAGAGGTCGTAGAGCTTTTGCCGGTGCGCTTTGTCGGCCTCGAGCTCCTTCAAGCTCTTTAGCTCAAACCCCGCTGCTTCCACCGCCTCTATCCGGCCCGCCCAGGGGCTGAAGTCGAAGCTCTGCACGTTCAGGCGCGACTCCCAGTAGCGCATCTTCTCGGCAAAGCCCAGCTTTTGGAGCCAGGCCAGGGCCTGGGGCTGATCCTCGCGGGTGCTGCTCAGAATCGAGATGGGGTGGTGGGGCTTTAGGGCGCTTAACACCTGCCGGTACAGCGCCTTGCCAATGCCCTGGCTGCGGAACGCAGGCTTCACCGTGACCCAGACCCCAAACTTCTGCGGGTGGTACATGCCCTCGAACTGGGTGTAGTCGCCCACACCCACCACCTGGCCTTCTACCTCGGCCACAAAGCGGCCCCACTTAATCTGGGGGGCGTGGTCGTCGTGCTCGCGCAGGCTGGCTTCGCTGTGCGCTTCGTCGGGCCAGGCGGTTTTCAGCACCTCGGCAAGGGCCGGGTAGTCGCGGTCTTCGAAGGGTCGGATGACAAGGTTGAAAGACATGAAGGCTCCTCGGTGAGTGCTATCCTGAAGGGGTGAGCAAGAAGACCCGCCAAAAGCTGGCCGCCATCGTGACCACGGTGGTGTTTGGCTTTTTGTTGTTCAAGCTGCTCGAGCGCACCTTCGTGCTGATCTGGGTCAACACCCCCTGGTGGGGTGCGCTCTTGATGTTGATTGTGCTGTTTTTGCTCATCGACTACCTCATCAGCCGGGCCTTTGGGGTACGGGACTGAGGCGTAAAAACACCGTGGCCGGCTCCTTGACAAAGCCCATCGCCTCGTTGATGGCCAGCATGGGCCGGTTGGCCTGGTGGTTGGAGGTGCGGATGTACCGCGCCCCATAGGCTTTGGCGAAGGCTGCGGCCCGCAGCTTGAGAGCCAGCGCCAGGCCCTTGCGGCGGTGGCTTTTGCGCACCCCGGTGAGGCCGGTTTGCAGGGTCTGGGGGCGATGGGACTTGAAAAGCATACTCACCCCCACCAGCCGCTCGCCTTCCAGGGCTACAAAGAACCCCTCGGGCAACAGGTTCGGGTCTTCCAGGGTGCGCTTCTGCCAGACCTCAAAGGGCCAGGGGGTGATGGGCTCGGCTGCTGGCACATCGCCCAGGAGCTCGATTTCCAGCTCGTATAAGGCCCGCAGGAAGCCCTCCTCCTGCCAGGGCAACTCGCTCAGGGAGGCCAGCGCAATGCCAGGCGGCAAGGGGCGCACCAGGGGGGTGGGGTCGAAGGCGGCCAGATCCAGCACCGACGGCCAGCGGCGCTCCACCTCGGTGAAGCCCTGCTCGAGCCAAAAGCGGTACTCCGGCCAGTTTTCCCTGACCTGTGCCCAAAGCTCCTGGGGCTGGTGGGGAGTCAGCCGTTCCAGCAGGAAGTCCCAGAGCTGCGCCTGCAGGTTCTGGGCTTCGGGGCGCAGGTAGTACTGCACCTCGAGGGCCCCCGGCTTGGGGTCGTAGTAGGGGGTGGCGTACTCCAGCATCCCCACCACCTGACCATTTTGTTCGACCAAGAAGCGCTCGAGCAGGTCGCCTTCTGCGCGGGTCTGATCCAGGTGCTTTAGCCCGGCGAGGTTCAGGGGGCTCTCGGGGTGGGCGGCCTGGCGAATGGAAGCATAGGCCTGGTAGTGCTCCAGAGTGAACTCAAAGGGGTGTATGCGCATAGGGCTCCAAAAAAAGCGGGGGGCATTCGGTTTGCCCCCGCCTGGATTAAAGGCGCTTTTATGGCATTCGTGTACCCATGGGGCGGCAAACCACCGATGTTGCGGGGATGGACTGAAAATGAACGGGCATCGTAGGTTCACCTCCTTGGTGCTGCTTGCGCGACTGCTGGGAGTGTAGCACGGGGTACGGGAGCTTGGCAAGGCAGTTTTGGTTGTTGTTGTCACTTGGTTACGCCCCACACAGCTTTTTGCGCTATGATAAGGGGCAATGGTCGAATTTTCACGAGATTTGTTGGGTTTGGAGCAGCGCATCGTGATGGTGACGGGGGCGGGGCGGGGCTTTGGCCGCTCCATCGCCCGTTCCTATGCCCGCAATGGGGCCACCGTCATCACCGTTGACCCCGACGTAGAGATGGCGACCGCCATCGCCTCCGAGGTTGAGCAGCTAGGTGCCCCCGCCATTCCCATCCGGGGGGATATGTCGGTGGTGCTGGACGTGATGAACACCTTCGAGAAAATCGAGGAGCTTTTCGGAGTGCTGGATGGGATTGTCCACGTAACCAGTGCCGAGAGCAAAACCCCCTTTGTGGAGCTGCTCGAGGGGGAGTGGTACGACCTGCTCAATGCCGACGTGAAGTCGAGCCTGTACGTGTTGCAGCAGGGCTTGCGCTACCTGAGTGGGGGCGGCTTCGTCACCCTGGTGCTGCCCCCCCTGCAGCGGGAACAACCCCACGTTGCTGCGATTCGTGGGGCGGTGTCGGGCCTGATCGAGGGGGCCACCCGCATCTTCCCTACCAACGTGCGGGTCAATGGGGTGATACCCAGCCGTGATCCCGTAGGGGAGGAGCACGATCGCTCCCTGGTGCGGGTAGCTGTGGCCCTGGGCTCGATGGTCTCGGAGGGGGTTCGGGGCCAGCTCCTGGAGGTTTTGCTACCCGAGCCGCCCCACCAGCCCGAAATCTACGACCTGCTGAGGGAGCTGCCCTGAGGGAGCGGGGCGCTCTGGCCCCTTGGATTGAGCCTATGAACTGCCCTTTTTGTGGAAACCCCGATAGTCGCGTGCTGGACTCGCGCCCTTCTGACGAGGGCTCGGTAATTCGCCGCCGCCGCGAGTGCCCAGCCTGCAAGCGCCGCTTTACCACCTACGAGCGGGCCCAGGTGGAGCCGTTGCTGGTCATCAAGCGTTCGGGGCGCAAGGAGACCTTCGACCCCAACAAACTGCTGCGGGGTTTGACCTTAGCGGCCCGGAAGCGGCCCATCGACCCGGAGGTTTTGCAGGAGTTCGCCTTTGGCTTTGAAGATACGGTCAAGGAAATGGAAATTGCCTCCGAGGAGATCGGCCTGCGTTCGCTGGCTTTCCTCAAGGAGCTGGATCCGGTGGCCTACATCCGCTTTGCCTCGGTCTACCGGGAGTTTGATAGCCTGGAAAACTTTATCGAGGAAGTGCGTAAACTCGATCGCAAACCGGGTAAGGGTAAAAAAGCACATAAAGAAGAAAAGTCCGAAGAAGAAATGTCCGACCTGGCTGATGAGGCCAAGCTGGGGACAGTCTGATGACAGTCTGGGTTGGCTGGACAAAATCCCAATCCCTGGCCGCTGACCTGCTCGGGGGTGTTAGACTATGGGTGTGAGTGACCCGCTGGCCGAGTTGAACCGTCTGCAGGAACGTGACCTCGAGCTTGACCAGATTCGCGAAGACCAATCCCGCATTCCCGAGGAGCTGGCCCAGGCCCGTCTGCACTTGAGGCAATTGGAAATTCATCTGGGCGATTTGCAGGAGCAGCTGCGTGAGGTGCGTATGGCCTACCATAAGGCCGACCTCGAGCTGCAAGACCTGAAGAGCAAGCGTGAAAAAGCCAAGGCCGCGCAGGCTCAGGCCACCGGGGCCAAAGAGCAGACTCAGTACGGCGAGCAGATACGTCAGCTTTCGGGTCTGATTGAAGACCTCGAGGGCAACAACAAGGACATCGTGGGCCAGATTATGCCCCTGCTGGAGCAGATCGAGAAGCTGGAAGAGCAGCTAATCCAGGTAAAAGCCCAGGTAGATGAGGCCAGGCCCAGGCTCGAGGCCCTGGAAACTGCCAACCAGCAGCGCGTGGATGCCCTCGAGGCCGACTACCAGTCCAAAAAGGCCGACCGTGACCAGCTTGCAGCCACCATCCCGGCGGCCATCGTCAAGGAGTACGAGTCGATTCGCAGGGCCCGCAAAGGCACGGGTCTGGCCAAAATGGCCAAAACCGGCAACGGCTACCGCTGCACGGCCTGCAACGTGCAACTTCCCATGCACGTGGCCCAGCAGGTTCACCAGGCCAGCAAGGTGGTGCGCTGCCCCTCTTGTGGGCGCATCCTGTGGAAAGGCGAATAGCCCGCCACATGCCCTATACCCCCATCCTGGCTACCCTGGGCTTCGTGCTTTCGCCCAGCGGACGAGAGGTTTTGCTGGTTCATCGCAATGCCCGGCCCCAGGATCCGGCCTATGGCAAGTACAACGGCCTGGGGGGCAAGCTCGAGCCCCACGAAGACGTGGCGGCGGGCATGCGGCGGGAAATCCTGGAAGAGGCCGGCCTAACCCCGCTGCAACTCAGCTTGCGCGGCACCATCTCCTGGCCAGGGTTCGGCCAGGGTGGTGAAGACTGGTTTGGCTTCATCTTTCTGGTCACCCGCTGGTCGGGGGTACCCTTTGCGGCCAACACCGAAGGCGAGCTGCACTGGGTTCCTATCCAGAAAATTCTGCGCCAGGAGCTGCCCATGTGGCCGGGCGACCGCTACTTCTTGCCGCTGGTCTTCGATGCTGACCCGCGCCCCTTTCATGGGGTGATGCCCTACCAAAACGGCCAGCCGGTTTCCTGGCAGTACCACCGTTAAAGTTAAGCCCTGCTGTGGGCTCTCATGCGGCTTTTCTGGCATCGTGCTACTATGGCGTTACGTTTTCGTACTGCTTTACGGTTTTATATCACATTAGAGGGGCGTTCAAGGTCTTATGATTACTCTTCATCGTTCGGGACAGTATCGCTTCTACGTCAACTCGGGCTACAACCTCGAGCAACCCTACATTTGCGTCAAGCACGAGGGACATTTCGCTAAATTCAGCTTGCAGCCGCTGGCTTTACAGTCCAACAATGGTTTTTCCCGTACCGAACTGGGCCGCATCCAGCAGGCCATTCTGGATGCCCGCGACCAGTTGCTCAAACACTGGGCCAACGCCAGGGGCACCGAGGGCGAAAAGCCCAGCGGCGAACTCTTGCTGCACGAACAGTAGGCCCAGGCTAAACCGGCCTTCCCGCCATCATAAAGCTGGCCGTCATGCCGCCATCCACCGGCAGAATCGCCCCGGTGATAAAGCTGGCTTTTTCGGAGGCTAGAAATACCACCGCCTGAGCGACTTCTTCGGGTTTTCCCAGGCGGCGCAGGGCGTGCAGGTCTTCCCAGTCCTGGCGGGTCAGCTCGGGGTGCTCGGAGATCTGGATGGCTTCCAACACGCTCTCGGTGGCGATGGCCCCCGGCGCGACCGCATTGACCCGGATGTTCATGGGGGCCAGGTCGAGGGCCAACGAACGGGTCAGGTTGACCAGGCCCCCTTTGGAAGCGTTGTAGGCGGCGTTGTTCTGCTCAGCAAAAAGCCCCTGCACGCTGGCCACGTTCACAATCGCACCCCCGCCGTTTTTGACCATCTCCCGTGCCGAAAGGGCCGAGAGGTGCATGGGGGCGGTCAGGTTGACCTCGAGGGTGCGCTGCCACTCGTCCAGCCCCACCTTGAGGGCCGAGCCCGGCGCAGCAATGGCGGCGTTGTTGACCAACACATGGATGCTGCCCCACTGCTTGACGGCCTGCTCCACAAAGCGCTCGCGGTGTGTGGCCTGGGCCAGGTCGGCGTAGACGAAGAGGGCGCCTAAGCGCTTGGCGACCTCGAGGCCTTCGGGTCGAATGTCACACAGCACCAGCAGGGCCTGCTCTTGGGCAAAGGCCTCGGCAATGGCCCGCCCAATGCCCCTTGCGGCCCCCGTTACCAGCACCACCTTGCCTCGAAACATGCTCAAAGTTTATCCAAAACCAGGTTATTGCGCTCTCCGCTTTGCTATCGCAATCCGAAGAGGGGTTCAAGCGCTTTCTTGATTTTTGAGCTCGAGCGGTAGCAAACCTGGGGCCGCGTACCTGATTTTCAGGTTATAGTTCTTTTTGCTCCTCAGGAGCGGGGAGGGCGGGTTTTGCCGTCCAGGGTCAGGAGGGGGCCGTAGAGGTCGGGCCTGCGGTCGCGGAAGAAGCCAAAGCTGGCCCGGAAGGCGCGGGCTTCTTCCAGGTTCAGGTCGGCCAGTAGAACGGTCTCTTCGCTGCGACCGGCCTCGGCTAGCTTGTTGCCCATGTAGTCGGCGATGAAGGAAGAGCCGTAATAGGTCTGGCTATAGCCCTCCACCACCTCGGTGCCCACCCGGTTGGCCGCCGCCAGGTAGCAGAGGTTTGCCACCGCGTGGCCGATCATGGCGCGCTGCCACATGTCTTTGGTGTCGAGGCCCCCGGCCTCGGCGGGCTCGGAGCCGATGGCCGTGGGGTAGAGCAGCAGCTCTGCTCCCAACAGGGCCATGCTGCGGGCGCACTCGGGGAACCACTGATCCCAGCAGATGCCCGCTCCGATGACGCCAAAACGGGTCGAAAAGGCCTTGAAGCCGGTATCGCCGGGGTTGAAGTAATACTTTTCTTCGTAGCCGGGGCCGTCGGGGATGTGCGATTTGCGGTAGATGCCCAGGATTTCGCCCGAAGCGTCCACCAGGGCCAGACTGTTGTAGTAAGCCTGTCCGGCTTTCTCGAAAAACGAGATAGGCAGAACCACGCCTAGCTCCTGGGCCAACCGCTGGAAGTGGGGTAGAAAAGGGTGGTTTTCCACCGGGTGGGCCAGGGCAAAGAACTTCTCCCGCTCGGCCTGGCAAAAGTAGAGGTTCTCGAACAGCTCCGGCAGGAGCACGATGTGGGCCCCCTGGGCGGCGGCCTGGCGTACCATCTGGGTGGCCTTGGCCACGTTTTGGTCGCGGTCGGTGGTCATGGACATCTGAACCACGGCTAGCTTGGTCATGACAGCTCCTCTGTGGTGGGCGAAACTTTCCATATTTTACCGGCGGGCTGTTGCTGGGTGACGCAGTGGAAGCTACCCCCGCCGGTAATCAGGTAGCGGCTTTTGAGGCCGATAACCTCGCGTCCGGGGAACAAAGGCCGCAAAATTTCCAGGGCCTTTTCGTCGTGGGGGTCGTCGTAGATGGGCACCAGCACCGCCCCGTTGGCGATGTAGAAGTTGGCGTAGGTGAGGGGCAAGCGAGTATTGCCGTCCAGCCAGCGGGGGTTTTTGGGCAGAGGTAGCTCCACGATGCGAAAACCCTCCAGACTGCGCAGAATTTCCAGGTTCTCTTGCAAAGGGCGGTGGTTGGGGTCGTCGGGGTCGGGCGAGACCGAGGTAACGATGGTGTGGGGCGAGGTAAAGCGGGTAAGGGTATCAATGTGGCCGTCGGTGTGGTCGCCCTCGAGCCCGTCCCCCAGCCAGACCACATGGTCAATGCCCAGGAACTGATTCAAGTAACCCTCGAGCGCCTCCTCATCCAGGCCGGGGTTGCGCTCTGGCGAGCGCAGGCACTGGCGGGTGGTGAGGCATACGCCCTCCCCGTTGACCTCGAGCGAGCCCCCTTCCATCACGATGCCGGCATGGAATAGCCGCATACCCAGGATGCGGGCCATGTGCAGGGGCATCTGGTTGTCCTGCTGGGCCGGGTACTTCCCCCCCCAGCCGTTAAACTCCCAGTTGACGGCGGCCACCTCGGCTCCAGAAGCCGTGGCGCGGGAAACAAATATGGCCCCGGAGTCGCGCAGCCACAGGTCGTCGTGGGGGATGTGGTGGAAGTGAATGGGGCCACTAAGCCGGGCCTGGGCGTCTTGCTCGGATTCCTCGTCGTTTACTACCAGGTGCACTGGCTCGAAGCGGGCCAGCGTGTTGACAAAGGCTGCGAACTCCTGCCGCACGGGTTCCAGGTAGCCCAGCCATTTCTCTTCGTCGTAGGGCCAGGCCGTCCAGGTGGCGGCATGGGGGGCCCACTCGGCGGGCATAGCAAAGCCCAGGGCGCGGGGGGTGAGGGTCTTCTCCACAAAAGCTAGAGTATAACAGCTTGGTGAACAGCCGCGTCAGCGGTCTGTCCCAAAGGGGATCGTCCGCTGGTGAACCGCGATGAAATGACCCCGCTATAGGGCCTGCAGGGCGGCCTCGAGGTCGGCCCAGAGGTCCTCCACGTCCTCGATGCCCACACTCAGCCGCAAAAGCGAGGGGGGCAGGTGGGTCTGGCCGGGGATGGCCGCCCGCCGCTCCATGGTGCTCTCCACCCCCCCCAGGCTGGTGGCGTGGCGGATGAGCTGTACGTTGCGGCAGAGCGCATCGGCCTCGGCGGCCCCGCCCAAGAGGTCGAAGGAGATGATGGTGCCGAAGCCCTTGAGCACCCGTTTGGCAATGGCGTGGGTGGGGTGGGAGGGCAGGCCCGGATACCGCACGCGGGCCACCTGGGGGTGCTGCTGTAGGCGTTCGGCCAGCGCCTGGGCGTTTTCCTGCGCTTTTTGCAGGCGGAGCGCCAGCGTGCGCGCCCCCCGCACCGCCAGGAAGGCCTCGAGGGTGCCGGGGGTGGCCCCGTTTAACGTCCGGGATTTTTGCAGGGTCTGCCAGAGGGCCTCGTCGCGGGTGGTGGCGATTCCGCCCAGCAGGTCGGAGTGGCCGCCAATAAACTTGGTGACCGACTGGATCGAGACCGTGGCGCCAAACTCGAGCGGCTGCTGGTTCAGGGGGGTGGCAAAGGTGTTGTCCACCGCCAGTATGGCCCCGGGTTTGCGTGGGGCCGAGCCAATGGCCGCCAGATCCACCACCGTAAGCAGGGGATTGGAGGGGGACTCGAGCCAGATCAGGTCGGCCTCCGCGCAGGCGCGAATCCAGCCCTCGGTATCCTCCAGCGCCAGCCGTTGCACCGACCAGCGCCCTTTTTCGGCCCCCACCAGGGCCAGCCCCACCACCCCCTGGTAGCAGTCGTCCGGCAGCACCACCACTGCCCCTGGCGGAAGCTGGTCGAAGACCGCCGCCACCGCGGCCATGCCCGAGGCGAAGGCCACCGCCCGACCGGCCTCGAGGCCCCCCACGATCTCCTCGAGGGCCTCCCAGGTCGGCGTGCCGCCGTCGCGGGCATAGGCCCGCTCTTTGCCCAGAATAAAGTTGGAGGCCGGAACCAGCGGGGTGTTCAGGGGTTGGCCGGGCTCGGAGGGGCGGCCGGCCGCCACCAGCCAGGAGGCCGGTTTGAGTTGGGAGGGCTTGTCCACGCCCGCAAGTATACCCACCTGCTACACTGAAGACATGGTTCAACTATTCAACGCCGAGACCGGCGAGCACATCGGCGAGATCAGCCAGGCACAGCTCGAGTTTCTGGTCGCGCAGATGGAAGAAGAGCATCCCGAAGACCAGGACTACTACCTGAACGCCGATCTGCTCGAGGCCTGGCGCCAGCAGGGCGCCGACCCCGCCCTGCTGGACTTGCTGCAAAAAGCCATGGCAGATAAAGAAGAGCTAACCATCCGCTGGTCGAAGTAGCGTTGGACTTTACGAAAGCGTGGCTTCGTCCATCAGCCCCTCGGCCCAGGCCTCGAGGTGGCCCACATCGCCAATCGAGAGCGCGACGCCCTCGGGATAGAGCAGGCGGGTGATGGAGGTGTTCTGGATCTGGAACTTGCGCCAGGTACCGTTCTCTAGCTCGAGCACCATCTTGAGCGCCGCTCGGATGACCCCGCCGTGGGTCACCACAATGAACCGCCCTTCTGGTAACTCCTCGAAAAATTCCTGCACCCGCCGGGCCAGGTCGGCCATGCTTTCGCCGCCGGGGCGCCGGGTGTTCCAGGGGTCGCGCTGGATGGCTTGGTGGAACTCGGGGTAGAGCTTTTCCATCTCGCTGCGCAAGAGCCCCTGCAGTTCGCCCGCATAAATCTCGCGCAGGCGGGGGTCGTAGACGGGCGTGAGGTGCAAAGCCTCGGCGATGGGCTTGGCGGTGAGGGCGGCCCGTTGCAGGTCGGAGCTGTAGAGGCCATCGAAGCCCTGGCGGCAGGCGGCCAGGCGTTCGGCCACCCGGTAGGCCTGGTGCAGACCCTGGGGCGAGAGATTGACGTCAAAATGCCCTTGAAAGCGCCCTTCGGCATTCCAGGGCGTCTCCCCGTGGCGTAGAAGCCATAGCTCTTTCGTTTGCATAAGGGTGGGGGGCAGGGTTTCAGACTACCTTAATCCCTGACGACTCCATGATATAGCCTACCGGGTAGGTTTGGGGTAAAAGTGTCCTGGCCCCAGATGCCATGTCTGGACTCAGGACCAAAATGTAACCAAGCCCCATGTTAAACACGCGGTACATCTCCTGCTCGTCGATTTGTCCTGCGCGCTGAATAAGCTCAAAAATCGGGGGAACGGGAAAGCTGCCCCGCCGGATTTCGGCCCCTAGCCCCTCCGGCAGCACCCTGGGCAGGTTCTCAAACACCCCTCCGCCGGTGATGTGGGCCATGGCGCGAATCTCGAGGCCCTCGCGCTGGAGCAGATCCACCTCGCGCAGGTAGCAGCGGTGGGGCTCCAGCAGGGCCTCGGCCAGCGAGCGCCCGTCCAGTTCGGGCCGGGGTTCTTCTAGGTTCCATCCTGCGAACACCTTGCGGGCCAGGCTGTAGCCGTTGGTGTGCAGCCCCGAGGAAGGCAGGGCCAGAAGCACATCCCCAGGCTGTACCCTGGAGCCATCCACCACCTGGGCTTTGTCCACCACCCCCACAATGGTGCCCACCAGATCCAGTCCACCCTCCTGATACACCCCTGGCATCTCGGCGGTCTCGCCCCCCAGGAGGGGAATCCCCACCGCTTTGCAGGCCTCGGCCAGCGACTCCAACACCACCGCCAGCACCTCGGCCTCGAGCTGCGCGCTGGCGATGTAGTCCATAAAAAAGAGGGGCCGGGCCCCCTGTACCAGCAGGTCGTTGACCGAGTGGTTCACGATGTCGAAACCCAGCCCCCCGTAGCGCCCGGTCTGGGCGGCCAGGAGGGTTTTGGTGCCCACGCCGTCGGTGGAGGCCACCAGCACCGGCTCGGCCATCTCCTTGAGCCGGGAGACCTCCAGCATCCCCCCAAAAGCCCCGATGCCCCGCAATACCTGGGGGGTGTAGGTTTCCTTGATCTTGCTGGCGGCGGCTTTCAGGGCACCCGCCTTGCGGTCAATGTCCACCCCTGCTTCCCGATAGTTCACAGCTCGACCCCCAGCATTTCGCCCAGCATCTTCTTGACCACGTCGGCCTTGGCGGTGCCCCGGGTTTCCTTCATGATGGGCCCCAGCAGGGCGTTGGCGGCCTTGAGGTTGCCCCCCTTGACCTGCTCCGCCACCCTGGGGTTGGCCGCCACCACCCGTTCCACAATGGGCCGCAGTGTGCTTTCGTCCGAGACCGAGCGCAGGCCGCGCTCCTCCACCAGCTGCAACGGGCTGGCCCCTTGCATCACCTCGGGCAGAAGCTGGCTCAAGACCCGGTTGGTGATCTCGCGCCTTTCGAAGAGGCCGGCCAGCGCGGCCAGGTGTTGGGGGGTGAGGGCGGTTTGCTGCACCTCCAGTTGCCGCTCGTTCAGGTAACCGGCCACATCGGCGTTGAGCAGGTTGGCGATGGTCTGGGGGTTGCCCTGGTAGTGGGCCAGTGTTTGGTCGAAAAACTGGGCCAGCGAGGGGCTATAGGCCAGAATTTCCGCGTCATAGGGGCGCACCCCGGCTTCCACGTAGCGGGCATACTTCTGGGCCGGCAGCTCGGGCATGCTGGCTTGGAGCCGCATAAGCCAGGCCTCGTCCACCACGATGGGGGGCAGGTCGGGGTCGGGAAAGTAGCGGTAGTCGGCCTCGCCTTCTTTGAGGCGCATGACGTAGGTTTTGCCGGCGGCCTCGTCCCAGCCTAGGGTGGCCTGTTCCACCTTGCGGCCACTGCGCAGCAGTTCTTGCTGCCGCTTGATCTCATACTCGAGGGCCCGCGCCACGCTGCGGAAGGAGTTGAGGTTCTTGATTTCCACCTTGGTGCCCAAAGGCCCCCCCACGGGCCGCACCGAGACGTTCACATCGGCCCGCATCTTGCCTTCCTCGGGGTTGGCATCCGAAACACCCAGGGTCTGGGCAATGGAGCGTATGTGGGAGAGGAAGACCCGGGCCTGCTCGGGGGTGCGGATATCCGGCTCGGTCACCATCTCGATGAGGGGCGAACCGGCCCGGTTGAGGTCTATGAGGGAGTAGGAAGCCCCCTCGGGGTGGGTGGACTTGGCCGCGTCTTCCTCGAGGTGCACCCGTTTGATGCGGATGGTCTGCCCCTCCACCTCCAGATGCCCGTGCTCGGCGATGGGCAGGTCGTACTGCGAGATCTGATAGTTTTTGGGCATATCCGGGTAGTAGTAGCTCTTGCGGTGAAACTGTGTCCAGGGGGCAATCCGGCAGTTCAGAGCCAGCCCAAACAAAATGCCATAGTCTACCGCCTGGGCGTTGACCACCGGCAGCACCCCCGGCAGCCCCAAGCAGACCGGGCAGGTGTGGGTGTTGGGGGGGTCACCGAAATAATCGGCGTCGCAACTGCAGAACATCTTGCTTTTGGTTTTGAGGTGCAGGTGGACTTCCAGTCCCACCACCGCTTCGAACTCCGGCATACCCGGATATTATAGGGCGCTCTTCCTTGCTAATTTCACTGCTGTGTTCTGTGCAAGCTGCGATAGGGCGACAACTGTCTTCAGGCCCACGTTTAAAAAAAGCTCGCTGGCTAGTATGGGCCTGGAGGTCATAAAGATGTCTGAACCGATGCGCAAAGCAACACCCGGCGTAGCGATGGACAAGATCTGGCGGGCCGCCCTGATTGGGGGGGTGCTGTCGGCGGTGGGCAACGTGGTGGTGTTTTTGGTGGCGGGCTGGCTGGGAATTAGCCTACAGGTTACCGCTGCTCCGGGCTCGAGCACCCTGGTGCCGCTACAAATTGGGCAGGTGATTGTGGCCAGCCTGCTTCCGGCCCTGCCCGCGGGCTTGCTGCTGGTGGTTCTGGCCCGCTTTATGCCCAACCCCTGGACCGTGTTTATGGCGGTTGCGGGGGTGTTTCTGCTGGTTTCCTTTATGGGCCCCATCAACCTTCCCACCGACCCCGCCAACGAGCTGGTGCTGAACCTGATGCACGTGGTATCGGCGGTGGCGATTGTGGGCGCTTTGTGGAGGTTTGCTCGCTAAAAGCCCAAGTGGCCGTGGAAGTCAGCGCGAGCAGGTGCTAGAATCTGGGTTGCTTGCCTGGGCAAGCCCTTTGCGCTCGTAGCTCAGCTTGGATAGAGCGAAGGTTTCCTAAACCTTAGGTCGCAGGTTCGAGTCCTGCCGGGCGCACCAGTACAGGACGTAAAAACCCGAGGGTAAGCATCCCTCGGGTTTGTCCTTTTACGGTGATTTTACGGTTTATGGATTCAGGCCTTAGCGCGGGGTTGCGTTAGTAGGGCTTCAAGGTCAATCACCCAGCCCCGGCGCTCTTGCTCCAGCAGATGCCGGTACACCCCTAGCGTGATGTTGGGGTTGGCGTGTCCCATCCGCTCCGCTACCAGTTCCAGTGGTGCACCGTTAGCCAGCAGGTGGCTACCGTAGCTGTGCCTGAGGTGGTGCACCCGCAAGGGCGGGATACCCAGCTTAGCCACAATGCGGCGCAAGGCATGGCCCGGCGCGTTGTAATCCAGCGGCTTGCTCGAGTTGTTGCCAGGGAATACCCACATGCCGGATTGGGGTTCTCGCCCAGCAGTTCCGCATACCAGGCCCGGTACTGTTTCAGGCGCTCCAGGGTAGCGTGAGGTATGGGCATGGTGCGGGCGCTACTGGCTGTCTTGGGGGCCTGTGATGCGGTAGGCGCTATAGGCCCGGCAAATGCTCAGGGTTCCGGCCTCGAGGTCGGGGACGCGGAAAGCGGCTTTGGGCGGCTCGCTATCGTCGTCGTCGTTGATGCTAAGGTCATCGCGGCTTGGTTTTGCGGGTGGGCACAGCATTCCAGGGGTCTTCGGGCCAGGGGTGTTTGCTGTAGCGCCCGCGCAGCTCCTTGCGAACCTCGAGGTAGGTGTTGTTCCAGAAGCTTTTTAAATCCTGGGTCACCTGGATGGGCCGCCCGGCGGGGGAGAGCAGGTGCAGCAAGACCGGGGTGCGACCCTCGTTGACGGTGGGGGTATCGGCCAGACCGAACAACTCCTGCAGTTTGACTGCCAGCACCGGTGGGCTGCCATCGGGGTTGTAGGTCAGCCTGATGCGCGAACCGCTGGGCACCTCGAGCCTCGTAGGCGCCAGTGCTTCCAGCCGGGCCGGGAGCGGCCAGGGCAAAAGCCCGCCTAGGATGCGGCCAAGCTCGAGGCGAGCAAAGTCTTCCCGGCGCGAGACCCCGTTCAGCCAGGGGGCCAGCCAGTCCTCGAGGGTCTGGAGCAGGTGCGTATCGGAAACATCGGGCCAGCCCTCCTCGGGCCGCCAGCTTCTAAGGCTCAGCACACGGGCCTGCCACTGGCGCAGCTCCTCCGTCCAGGGCAGCAAACCCAGGCCCTCTGTGCGTACCACCTGGCACAACACCTCGCGGCGCTTGCTGGGCTCGAGGTGTAGGAGGGGCTTCCGGGCCAGCACCACCTCCCCGATCCGCAGCTCGCGCTGGGCCAGCAGAACCCCGTTGCGGGCGTCCCAGGCAACGTTCTCGACGGGGCGGGCCAGGGGGGATAAATCTTCTGGCTCAACTGGTGCAGCCAGAAAGATGCGCCCTTCCTCCTGGCCAGCGTCCAGGTGCGCCACGGCCAGCCAGGGCGTGCCGGCCAGGGGGTCGTCCTCCCCCAGGCGTACCCCACGCCCCCCCGAGAGGCGGTAGCGCAGGCGTTCCCCTTCGCGTAGGCGGGCCAGACGGTCGGGGTAGGCCAGGGCTACCAGCAGCCCCACCATGTGGGGGTCGGTGGGGCGGCTATCCGCAACCACGCCCAACCGCCTGCGCCACTCCTGGCTCAGCCGCTCGACCCTGGACAGCGCGCCGGGCTCGGCCCCGTGCAAAGCCTGCTGGTGTTGGCGCCAGTGCCGCAGGGCTTCCAGCCGCAAACCCAGATCGGCCCCGGCCTCCCTGGGCAGGGGGTCGCGCTCCTCCAGCAAGGCGGCCAGATCGGCGGCCAGGGCGCTTTGCTGCAAGGCCTGGCCTTCCAGTAGCAAATGGGCCAGCCGGGGGTGGGTGGGCCACTCGAGTAGGGCCTTGCCCCGCTCGGTCAGACTATGGTTTTCCAGCGCTCCCAGGGCCTCCAGCAGTTCGCGGGCCTGTCGGAGGGCCCCGGCGGGGGGTGGTGTGATCCAGTCCAGCGCGTAGGGGTCTCGCACGCCCCACCGGGCCAGCTCGAGCAAGAGCGGGGCCAGGTCGGCCTCCAGAATCTCCGGCGGGCGCTGGGCCAGAAGCTGCCCGTCGGTGGCCGGGCTCCACAGGCGGTAGCAGACCCCCGGCCCCAGGCGTCCGGCCCGTCCGGCCCGCTGCATTGCGGCATCGCGGGTGACCCGCGTGGTGACCAGGCGGGTCAGGCCGCTTTTGGCCTCGAAGCGGGGGAGCCTCGAGTACCCCGCGTCCACCACCACCCGGATGCCCTCGATGGTCAGGCTGGTCTCGGCAATGGAGGTCGCAAGCACCACCTTGCGCCGGGCCGGGTCGGGCAGGATGGCGGCCTGCTGAGCCGAGAGCGGCAGGTCGCCGTAGAGCGGAGTGAGCTTAACCTCAGGGTGGCGCAGGGCCAGCAGCCGCTCGACACGGGTAATCTCGGCGACGCCTGGCAGAAAGACCAGCACGTCGCCCTCGTGCTCGGCCAGAGCCCGCGAGACCGCACCCGCCACTACCCCCGGCAGGGGGCCTTCGGGGTCTTTGGGCAGGTAGCGGATTTCTACTGGGTACTGCCGCCCTTCTGCCGTTAGGACGGGTGCCCCCAGGTGTCGGCCCAGCCCCTCCCCATCCAGCGTGGCCGACATCAGCAAGAGGCGCAGATCCTGGCGCAGGGTCTCTTGTACCTCGCGGCACAGCACCAGGCCCAAATCGGCCTGGAGGCTGCGCTCGTGGAACTCGTCGAAGATAACCAGCCCCACCCCCTCCAGGCCGGGGTTATGTTGCAGGCGGCGGGTCAGGATGCCCTCGGTAAGCACCTCGATGCGGGTGGCGGGCCCTACCCGGCGCTCGAAGCGCACCTGGTAGCCCACCGTCTGGCCCACTTGCTCCCCCAGCAGGTCGGCCATCCGCGCCGCCACGTTGCGGGCGGCTAGTCGGCGGGGCTGCAACATCCAGATCTTCTGGCCCTTTAGCCAGGGCTCGCCCAGCAGTTCCAGCGGCAACACCGTACTCTTGCCTGCGCTGGGCGGTGCTTGCAGGATGGCTGTGCGGTGCGCCTCGAGGGCTTTTCGCAACGCGGGCAGAACCGAATAGATGGGCAGGCTGGCTTCAGACATGGTCGCAACTTCCGCCCTGGTATTTTCGCACAGGTGCCCCCCTACAGGGCTGCTACCCTAGGGGCAAGGTGTTCGGGTTTATTTGGCTTTTGCTCACGGTATTTGCCGCTTGGATGGCCGCCCAACTGGTGCGGCAACCCCGCTTCTGGCGCACCGAGTCGCCTGCTTTGGGCGAGGTCGTTTCGGTTTGGCTCATTCTGACCCTGGTGATGGCCGGTAGCCTGGTGGGTTTGGGGGAGTTTCTGGCGCAGCTCTGGTTTCATAGCCCCGTCTGGCTGAGCCTGCGCTAAAATGAGAGAAGTATAAGAAACGCTCGAGGGGTTTTTGATGTCGGATTTCGACACGGTCTTCTGTTTTCCTGCCATATCTTTTATGGGTATGAGCAGAGCCGAGGAATACCTACCCTGGGCCGAGACCTTCATCCGGGCCCGGCGGGTGGTAGCAGTGCGAATAGACGACAAGCAAGGTGAGTACGAAGCCCTGAGCGAGACCGGCTCGAGCTACTTTATCGAGCGGCTCGAGCAGGCCCAGGCCTTGCTGCTGGTTTTGCAGGGGCACTCGAGCGAGACCCGGCTCGAGGGCCTGGCACAGTAGCGGGGCCAACCCAAGGTAATTTTTCCCCAGAACACCCGCCTCTTCTGGCGGGTGTTCCGCTTTAGTGGCTCAAAAATTCCCAAGGACGCCCCAAACCTAAGGTTCAAACGGGCGCGATAGGATAAAGCCGTGGAACTGCTGGCCTACGCTGTTTTGCTGCTCACCTATCTGGGCCTGGGCCTGGGCTACTGGCCCGGATATCGTATGAACCGGGCCGCCATTGCGCTTACCGGCGCGGCCTTTCTGATTGTGCTGGGGGTGCTCAACTTCGAGGAGGCCTGGCGGGCTTTGGAGCCCCATACCCTGGGGTTTTTGTTCGGGGTGATGGTGCTCAACACCCACCTGGCCTATGCGGGCTTTTTTCAACTGGCGCTGAATGGGCTGGTACACCTGGCCCGCTCGCCGCTGGGCCTCTTGGTCTGGCTGACCTTCGGCACGGGCATTCTTTCAGCTTTGTTCCTCAACGACACCATCGCCATCCTCTTTACCCCGCTGGTGCTGGCCCTCACCCGCACCCTGGGGTTGCCCCCGGTGCCCTACCTGCTGGCCCTGGCCGGGGCCACCAACCTGGGCAGCGTGGCCACCCTGACCGGCAACCCCCAGAACATTGTGGTGGGGAGCCTTTCGAAGATCACCTACCTCGAGTTTGCCGCGGCCCTCACCCCGGTGGCCCTGCTGGGCTTGCTGGTGCAGGTGGGGCTGTTGTATGCGCTGTATCCGGCGGTGCGCTCGAGGGCCCCCCTGCCCCCCCTGCCTGCGCTTCGTTTTCGCTTAAACCGGGCGCTGTTGTTCAAGGGCCTCTGGATTACCCTGGCTCTGCTGGCCGCCTTTGTGCTGGGCTACCCCCTGGCCCAGGCCGCCCTGGTGGCCGCCGGGCTGCTGCTTTTTAGCCGCCGGATTCGCTCCGAACGATTTTTTATGCGGGTAGACTGGGAGCTGCTGGTGATGTTTTCGGGGCTGTTTATGGTAACGGCCTCGGTGCGGGAGCTGGGCATCCTGTCCCTGATGGAGCCCCTGGCCACCACCGCCCCCGGCCTGGCGGGCGTAACGGTGCTGCTTTCCAACCTGATTTCCAATGTTCCGGCGGTGCTGCTCTTGTACCCTTTGATACCCGCAGGCGACACCCAGGGCTGGCTTTTGCTGGCGGCGGCCTCGACCCTGGCGGGCAACCTGACCCTCCTGGGTTCGGTCGCCAACCTGATCGTGGCCGAGGCTGCCCGGCGCGAGGGTTACCACCTGAGCTTTTTGGAGCACCTGCGCTTTGGCCTGCCGCTTACGCTCCTGACCTTGCTTTTGGCCTATGCCTGGATCTTCCGTTAAGCTCGAGCCCCGCCTACAAGCGGTGGCCCAGGAAATAAAGGCCCCCACCCACGCCGACATCGGCTCCGACCACGCCCTGCTGCCCCGCTACCTGCTTCTCTCCGGGCGGGTGCAGCGGGTGATTGTGGTGGAGAAGAACCAGGGGCCCTGGGAGAACTCCAGGCGGGCCTTGGAGGGCCTCGCTGCCGAGGTACGGCTGGGCGATGGTCTGGGGGCTTTGTCGCCTGGCGAAGCCGACTCGCTCAGCCTGTGCGGGATGGGGGCCCGCCTGATGGTTCGGATTCTCTCGGCCCACCCAGCACGCTTACCGCCCCGCCTGGTGCTCCAGCCCAACGACAGCGCCCTGCCCCTGCGCCAGTGGGCGCTGCAGGCTGGCTATGCCCTGCGTAATGAGCAGATGGTGGAGGGTTTCTGGCGCTACAGCATCCTCACCCTGGAGCGGGGCGCTTGCGCGGCCTACAGCGGGCTGCCGCTCGAGCTGGCCCTGCGCTTTGGGCCTTTGTTACTCAAAAGCAAGCACCCCCTGCTCAGCGCCGAGCTGTTGGCGCGACGGCAGCAGCTCGCCAGACTGCCACAGGTGGAGCCGGTGCGGCTCGAGCTCGAGCACATAGAGCAAGCCCTAGCGCTTTTGCAAGGGTTCTGACGGACTCAGTGCGGTAGCCGCTGCTGCACCAGCCCGTACACATACGTGCCCAGCAGTGCTCCGAGTAGTATCACTGCTGCCCCGGCGTAGCCGCTGCCCAACAGCGCATAGATGGGGCCGGGGCAGGCCCCCACCAGCCCCCAGCCCAGCCCAAACACCACCCCCCCCAGCACATAGCGGTAGCGCCCTGGGTCAGCCGGGCGGACGTGCAGGGGCTCGCCGTCGCGCGACTTTACCCCCAGTCGCCGTAAGAGCCACAGCGCGAGCAGGGCGGTCAACACTGCGCTACCAATCACCCCGTACATGTGAAACGACTCGAAGCGGAACATCTCGTAGATGCGGTACCACGAGGCAATCTCGCTTCGGATGGCCACCAACCCAAAAAAAGCCCCGGCTAGTAGATACGGTACGAGGGTCAGTAGGCCTGAGCCGCTACCGGGGCCAGCCTGTGTCTGTACTTCGAACTCATCACGGATGGGAAGCGCCATGGTTCACCTCAGCCAGAAGAGCGCCCAGGGCAGGATGATGTGGGCCGCTATCAGTCCGCCCGCAAAGAAGCCCAGCGTTGCCAGCAGCGAGGGCAGTTGCAGCGCCGCCAGACCGGTAATGGAGTGGCCCGAGGTGCAGCCCGCCGCCCAGCGGGCCCCAAAGCCAATCAGGAATCCGCCCAGCAGCAAAAATAAGAAGCCTGCCGGGTTCAACACCGCCTGCCAGGAAAAAAGTTCCCTGGGCAAGAAGCCCGAATCCGCCGAGACCCCCATCTGCTCTAGCGCCCCTACGGTCTGGGGATTGAGCTGCACCGGGTTGGGGTTGCCCAGGAGCACCCCCGCCACAAACCCCCCCAGCACGATGCCCAGCACAAAGGCCAGGTTCCAGCTTTCGGCCCGCCAGTTGTACTGGAAGAAGGGCAGCCGGCTGCCCAGCGCTGCGCACACGTGCCTTAGTGAAGAGGAGATGCCAAAACGCCGGTTGCCCACCAGGAGCAACAGGGGTACGGTCAGGCCAATCAAGGGGCCGGCCACATACCAGGGCCAGGGCTGGGTAAGCCATTCCATAGTTCTCTATCTTCCAGCAAAAGCTGATAAAGATTGTAAACTAATCTTCAAAAAGAGAACCTCGAGCCGCTAGGGGTGGCTCGAGGTCAACCAGGCTAAATACGGCAGTTCGACAACACCACCTGGCCCCGCACGATCAGGCGGCCCACCTGCCCAATTTCCCAGGTGTAGGTGTTGTTGGAGTAAACCAGCTCGGCCCCGCTGCGAACCAGGGGCAGGGTCTGGAAGGCCCCGTCGTAGAACAGGCGCACCTGGTTGCTGCTGATGTAGTTCACCACCAGGGTGCCACCCTGGCAGGTGTAGGTGAAGGAGCCCGAGGGTGGGCGCACCGGCTGTACGGGTTGCACGGGCTGTACCGGCTGGACGGGTTGCACCGGCTGCACAGGTTGTGGGGGTGGCGCGATACCGACCAGGTTGATGCTCAGGCGCGTAGTACGGCCTGCCTGGATGGTGACCAGGGTGCGGAAGGGGCTGAAGCCGCTGCGCCGCAGCTCCACTGTGTAGCTGCCGGGGTTGAGGGTGACGTTCAGGGGGGTATTGCCCACCAGCCGGCCGTTCACCAGCACCTGGGCGCCCCTGGGATTGCTGTCTACCGACAGCACGCCGGTGGGCGGAGGTGTGGCTACGAGCGGCAGGTTGAGCTGGGTCACCTGCCCGGCCTGGATGGTGAAGGGGGTACGCAGGGGGTTGTAGCCGCTGCGACGGAGCTCGAGGGTATAGCTACCCGGCAATAGCTCGACTGTAAGGGGGGTATTGCCCACCACGCGCCCATTAATCAGCACCTGGGCCCCGCTGGGGATGCTGTTCACCGACAGGGTGCCGGTAGTGGGCGGGGGTGGGGGCAGTTGCCCGGCGATGTAGTAGGCCTCGTCCGAGACCCAGTCGTTGGTGGGGATGGGCGTGACCACAATCGAGAGGGCCCGGGCCAGGTTGCTCTCGCCCTGGATGCGGGCTTCGCCGGTCTGGATGTTGATAATCTCCGAGACATCCAGCGGGCGGCGGCTGGCCACGGCCAGCACCCGATCCTGCCCGGCCGGGCCTTCCACGGTAAAGGTGTAGCGGGCTCCGGGGCCGGGGAAGGTACGCACCTCGCCGGCGCGCAACAGGTTCTGCTGCTCAAAGGCGTTGGGGAGAATGCCGCTAATCTCGCCGGTAGCCCGCACGCTAAAGAGATACACATAGGCCGGCTGGCTGACCTGCACCGAGATCTGGATGTTCTCGCCAAACTGGTAGACCGGGTTGCCGGTTTTGTTGGGGTCTTTGTCCACCCAGACGCGCACCTGAAGGTCTTGCGGGGGCGTGGGGTTCACGATAATGCTCTGGGGGCGCAAAGGTTGCGCCAGGGCCGAAAGCAAAGCCAAGCCCAAAATACCCACGAGTTTTTTCATACCACCTCCACTACAGCGCGCAGTTGCTGAGCACCACCTGGCCGCGCACGCTCAGGGTGCCGCGGCTGCCCGTCCACTCCCAGGTGTAGGCCCCCCCGCTAAACAGCAGGGTGGGGCTACGGCGCACCAGGCTTAGGTTTTGGAAGGCCCCATCGTAAAAGAGTTGCAGGCTGTTGCTGTCCAGGTAGCGCACCACCAGGGTGCCCCCGCTGCAGCGGTAGGTAAAGCTACCCGGACCCGGCGTCACAATGCTGGGCTGTACGGGGGTCACCGGGGTTACGGGCTGCACCGGCTGGGGGCGCGGGGGCTCGTCTTCCACCAGCAAGATGCAAGACGAAAGGGCCAAAGCCAACCAAAGAAGCAAGAGCGAGCGCTGCATAGGGTTCAAAAGTCCTTTCTAGGGGCAGTTGGAGTAGACATCATAGTCATACGAGCCCGAGTACTGGCTACCACTGAGCGTAGTAACCGTGACCGTGACGGTGGTTTTACCGCTGTTGGATGGGGGTGGGGTGATGGGGCTTACGACGATGGACTGCTGGCTCACGCCCGAGGGCATGCGCTGGGGTACGTTCACCTGACCAAAAGTCAGCGTGCCGACAAATACCAGGTCGTTTCCATCGCGGCTGAGGTCGTTCAGGGGGCGCTTGCGGGTAAGGGTATCTCCAGATGCAAAGCCTTCGTACCTTTCTTGGATAGAGACGATCACCGAGGGGTCTGGTGCGCGGAATTTGTAGCGCATCTGGGTGGTTTTGTTGGTGCAAAAAACGTAGGCTCCATCGGAGTTGCGCTGCCAGTTGCTTTCGAAACGGAAGTTGGAGACCGGTAGGTCAAGCACCACGATACAGCTCGAGAGCGCTACGGCCAGTGCTGCCAACATGCTCCACAGTAGGGTTCGTTTCATGCCTCGAGCCTAGCACATGAGCAACCCCCGGCATAGAGCAAGGACGCCTTTCTTAAGCGAAGTTAAGCGGAAGCGTTTATTAGACGCGCTTTTTGCAGGTTTTACACAGCTCCAAAGCTAGAATCAAAATCTTATACCAGATTCGGTTAGTTCGGCGCCGGATGGCGGCGAACTAACCCGACCGAAGGGAGTGCTCTAGGATTCAAAAAGATAGCCTCTGGGGACTTTGGTTTGGATGATTATCTTTTTGAATCCGGTATTACCGCCGCCCTCAGGCCAACAGGATAGGCCGCTCGAGGTAGTAGGCCACCCGCTCCAGCAGCTTTCCGGCCAGTTCGGTGCCCAGGTCGCCGCTTAGGGTGAGCAAAGCATGGCCTCCGCTGGCCCGGCCCAGGGTGAGGGTGGACAGGCCGGGGAAGATGACCTGATCAAAAGCGCTGTCTACCAGCGAGAGCACCACCAGCCCCTCGGCGGGGTCGGAGGCCATGCGCAAAGAGTCCAGGGCTCCGCGCAGCGACTGGGCAGGGGCCACCCGCAGGCTTTTGAGTGTGTCGCCCTCGAGGCGGCCTTTGGTGGGGCGCAGGGGGGTCTGGGTATCGGCCAGGGCTTTGTCGGCTGCGCGGTAAAGCAGGGCCTCGAGCCCAACTTCCATGTTCCAGGCCTCGCTCAGGGTCTGGGCGGCCTCCTGGGCCGGGCCAATGGCTACCAGACGTTGCCAGGCCTGTATCCGCAGCATGGTTGGCGGGGCCGCCGGAGCGGGCGCTTCCACAGCGAGTTCGGGGGCTGGTGTCTCCGAGGGGGTCGGGGGCTCAGCTACTTCCTCTGCGGGGGTTGGGGATAGAGTAGGTTCTTCTGCTGGAGCGCTGGCTTCCTCGGGGGCCACGGGGGGTGCTTCTCCCGGAAGCTCGGCGACGGGGAAGGGGGCTGGGGTGTTGCTGAAACTCATGCCGGCCTGCAAAGGGCTGGGTGCAGGCGCGGGTGTTTCCAGATTGGTCAGAACCTCCTGGGTTTCCCAGATGAGCTTGGGAGAGGCGCTGGAGGGCTCGAGGTCGGGCTCGGGGGGCAGCGGGGGCAGGTCGGTCAGGGCGGGGTTGACCTCCGCTACCGGGTTGATGGGGGGAGGGAAGGGCTCGGGTTCTTCCCACTGGAGCGGGGAAAGGGGCTCGCTGGGTGTGAGCGGCTCGGGCTCGTCGAAGCTGGGCACAATTTCGGGCTCGGGGGCCAGGGTGGGGGCTTCCTCGAAGGCGGCCGCAGCCGGAGGCACCGGGGGAGGGGTTGTGTCGAGGTCGAGATCGAGGTCAAACTCGATGTCTTCCAGGGTGGGCAGGGCCGATTCTGCCGGTGGGGCTGGGGAAGCGGGCGCCGAAGGCACCAGATCGCCAAGCTGTACCCCCTCCTTTTGCAAAAGGGCCTGGGCCTGGGCCATATCGGGAACGGCGCTGGGGGGAGGGGCGGCTTCTTCGGGGGCTGGAGGCAGATTAACCTCACCTGCCATTACCTTTGCCAGAAAAGCCAGAATATCCCGCTCGACCACCGTGCCATCGGGGCCGGTGCCCTTAATTTGACGCCAGTCTATGCCGTTTTCTTCCGCCAGACGACGGGCCAGCGGGGTGATTTTGACTTCGCTCATGCTTTCTACATCATAGCGCAGAAGCTACGAAATACACGTGCATATGCGCTCGAGGGCCCACCGGGGCCAAAAAACAGATCTGGGTGCTCAATTTTTGCGCTTGCGCTTCAGGGGTGGAAGTTTTTCTCGATGGGTATAACCTGGGGGTATGGAAAGCCGTTTTGCCTCTCTGCTGGCCCGCTACTGCCTGGATTTACAGCCGGGCCAGACCGTCCTGATTGAAGCCGAAGCCGCTGCGCTACCTTTGCTCGAGGCCTTGCAGGAGGTGGTTTTGCAGTGCGGCGCTTACCCTGTGGTGCAGCTTTTCCCGGCGGCGGTCTCGAGGCCTTTTTTCCTGTATGGCGAAGCCTGGCTGAACCAGACCCCGGCGCCCCAGATGGCGCTGATGGAGCACGTAGACGCCAGCCTGCGTATCGAGAGCGCTTTGAACCCGCTCGAGCTCAGCGAAGTGCCCCCGGCCCGCATCGCACAGTTTCGCACCGGGTGGCGGCCTTACATCCAAAAGCGAGCCCGCAAGCGCTGGTGCCTGACCCTGTACCCCACCGCAGGCTACGCCCAGCAGGCGGGCATGTCCACCGCCGCTTTTCGGGCCTTGGTGGAGCGGGCCCTGTACCTCGACCGCGCCGACCCCATCGCGGCCTGGAACGAACTATCGGCCTTCCAGGCCGCCCTCATCGAGCGGCTGCAAAAGGTAAAGGAAATCCGTATTCAGGCCGACGGAACCGACCTGCGCCTGCGGGTGGAAGGGCGCACCTGGATTAACTCCGATGGCAAGCGCAACATGCCCAGCGGCGAGGTGTTTACCGGCCCCCTCGAGGCCTCTGCCGAGGGTGAGGTGCGCTTTAACCTGCCGGTGGTGGTTTCGGGGCAGCGGGTGGAGGGGGTGCGGCTGCGCTTCCGGGAAGGCCGGGTGGTGGAGGCCAGCGCCCAGACCGGGGAGGAATACCTGCAAAGGATGCTCGAGGCCGACCCTGGGGCCCGCTATCTGGGAGAGCTTGGCATCGGCACCAACTTTGGCATCAGCCGCCCCACCGGCCTGATTCTCTACGACGAAAAAATCGGCGGTACGGTGCATCTGGCGCTGGGCCAGAGCTACCCCGAAACCGGCGGAAGCAACACCTCCTCGATTCACTGGGATCTGATTCTGGACCTGCGCCAGGGAGGGCGGCTTTTGGCCGATGGCGAGGTGTTGCAGGAAAACGGGCAGTTTGTGGGTCTATAGAGCGCTCTTCACAATTATTGAAGCTTGCATAGCACAGTTGCCTTCTGGATAGGAGGCAACGCCTGTGAAGAGTGCGATATGGGGTCAGGTCATGCAGGCTGAAGTTTTTTTGTGCGGTTATATCCAGTGCCTATAAGGAAAAGCCGCCCTCTTGGGGCGGCCTTTCTTGCTGTAAAGGTCAGGCCTTTTCTTTGTCCTTGTCCTGTTCAAGGGTGAGCTGGCTCAGGAGGTCGCCAAAGACGTCGCCCAGCTTCACGTTGGTGTTGGAAGCGGTTGCCACGCTGGGGTCGTAGTTGGTGTAGGCTGCCGCCCCACCACCCAGGCCGTAGTCGTAGTCACGGTCGCGGCCACGGCCTTCGCGGGAACCACCTTTGCCCTTCGCACGCTTGGGGCGCTCGCCATCCTTGCCCTCGCGGCGGCCTTTGCGTCCCTCGCCTTCCTCGCCGCTGGGCGCCCCGACCGCTTGAGGGGGTGGGGTTAGGAGGCGCTTGCGCGAGAGGCTGATGCGCTGCTCTACCGGGTCAATCTGCAGGATGGCGGCCTCGACCTCGTCCCCCTTCTTGAACATTTCAGAGGGCTTCTCGATGCGCTCGTAGGCCAGCTCGGAGACGTGGATCAGGCCTTCGATGCCCGGCTCGATCTCCACAAATACCCCGAAGTCGGTGAGGCCGGTAACCTTGCCCTTGACCGGGGTGCCAGGGGGGTAACGGTCGGGCAGGCTCTTCCAGGGGTCGGGCTGGGTCTGCTTCAGGCCCAGCGAGAGCCGGCGCTCGACGGGGTCGATACGCAGCACCTGGGCCTCCACTTCCTGGCCCTCCTTCAGGATCTCACCGGGGTGCTTGGGGCGCTTGACCCAGGACAGCTCGGAGATGTGAATCAGACCCTCGAGGCCAGGCTCCACTTCCACGAAAGCCCCGAACTGGGTCAGACCTACCACCTTGCCGGTGAGCCTGGAGCCCACGGGGTGCTTTTCCGAAACGGTCAGCCAGGGGTCTTCGCTGAGGGCTTTCATCGAGAGGTTGACCCGCTCGCGCTCGGTGTCCACCGAGAGCACCTTGGCCTTGACGGTCTGGCCCTTTTGCACCACGTCCTTGGGGTGGTTGAAGCGGCCCCAGGTAATCTCGCTGCGGTGTACCAGGCCGTCCACGCCGCCCAGGGCCACAAACACGCCAAACTCGGTTACCTCGACAACCTGCCCTTCGACGATGTCGCCTTCCTTCAGGCTGGCGAGTATCTGGCTGCGGGCCGCCTTTTGTTCAGCTTCCAGAACCGTGCGCCGCGATAGGATAATCCGGCCCTTTTTGCGGTTAAGCTCGATGATTTTGACCAGGAATTTCTGGCCTACATATTCGTCGAGGTCTGGGGTGCGCTTCAGATCCACTTGGCTGGCAGGCAGGAAGGCACGAATTCCTTCGATGGTAGCAACCAGTCCCCCCTTAACCTTTTCCTTCACCTCCACCATCACCGGCTCGCCCTGCTCGTAGAGGGCCTGAATCTTGACCCAGCTCTGGTCGGCTTCGGCCCGTTTTTTGGAGAGCACCACCTGGCCGTTCTCGAGGTCGGCCCGCACCACGTAGGCGGTTACGGTGTCGCCTGGCTTGAGGAGGTTCTTGAGTTCCTCTTCGGGCAGGTTCTCCTCGGTAAGCTGGTTGAACGGAATGATGGCTTCGGTGCGCGCCCCGATGTCTACCATTACGCCATCGTTGGTGACGAGCACCACTTTGCCGCTGACAATCTGGCCGCGCTGGACGGTCTTCTCGAGCCTTGCCTCTGCATCTTGCAGGGCTTGCTCCATGCTAAAAACTTGGGGTTCTTTTCCAGTTTCCACTGGAGTCTGGGTAGCTTGGTCTTCCATTCGCCTGTTTCCTCTCTGCCTTTGCCGTTTATCGCGCCAAAACCCCGCCCAGATTGCTCTGGGGCTGGGTTTTTGTGGTCTGCGCGACGGATTGTCTCCCCAGGGGTACTAAACCCTATGCTGAGACATACCTGTCATTTATAGCACAGGTGTTCGCATTTGTCCAACGCGACAACCCAATTGGCTATGTGTGGATAGCCAGTCTGGGGCGGGCTTTCTCATATTTCAGGGCTATGCCCGGCGGTGTGGTCGGTGGAATGGCCTGCAGGGCTAAAGCCGGTGCCCTTCGGGTGCGTGCCCTTCTACCCAATAGGAGCCATCGGGCAGAAATTCTTTCTTCCACACCGGTAGAATCTGCTTGACCCGCTCAATGGCGTAGCGACAGGCCTCGAAGGCCTCGGGGCGGTGGGGCGCCGAGACCACAATCAGGATGGAGCCTTCGCTGGGGAGAACCCGGCCCAGGCGGTGCCAGAGCGCCACCCGGCCCAGCACCCAGCGCGCGCGCATCTCGGCAATAATTTGCTGCATGACCTTTTCGGCCATGCTGGGGTAGGCTTCGTATTCCAGGTGGGTGACGGCCAGGCCTTTGTTGGGGCTGCGGGTGGTGCCCAGAAAGCTGATGACTGCGCCATAGGGGTCGTCGGAGGCCCAGTCTACCCAGGGTTGCACGGCCAAAGCCTGGTAGGTTAGGCCAAAGCTGTCGTTGGCGGTTACCTGGCTTTGTGTGGAGCCACCCGACACCGGGGGTAAGAAAGCTAGCTCGTCGCCGTCTTTCAGGGGGTCGCTGGGCTGAGCGAGCTGCTCGTTGATGGCAGCCAGCCCACCGGTGAGCTGTAAGGGGTACTGGGCTTCCAGCAGGGCTTTGGCATCGGCAACGCTCGAGCCTTCGGGCAGCTCGAGCTGCAGCCGGGCCTGCCCTGCTTGCTCACGGTAAAGGGCAAATAACAATACCTGTACACGCATAGTTAAAGATTGTCTGGATTAATGGGCCGGGTGTCCAGAACCGGGCGCCCACTTTCCCATGTAGACCTGGCTCATGGTAAAAGCCACCGATAAGGCCCTTTCGTAGCGCATACGCACCGGCCCCAGAAGCGTAAGCTCGCCCACCTGGTCGTTAACTTTGATGCCGGCCTGCACCAGCGAAAGCCCTTCCTCCTCACCCACCCGAACGTTCATGCCGCCTGGGGGGGTAAAGGTGGGGTCGCTGGGGGCCTCGAATACCGCAATGGCCTGGCGCAAGAACAGGGGGTTCTGGGCTTCCGGCTCGCTCAGCAAGAGGCCCATTCCCTCGCGGTACTCCTCCTGGCTACCCTGGGCAAAGGCCCTTCCGATGGATTCGAATAGCTCCATCATGGCCGGTGTGCTGGCCCTGATTGGCTCGGCGGCTTTGTACAGGCGCTGCTCTGCTTCGTTGAGCTGTGCTTCGGTGGGCGTGAAGGACAGCTCGACGCGGGCCTCGCGCACCCGCCCACCTTCCAGAACCGCAACCGCCAGTACCTTACCGGGTGTCAGGTTGGAAAGGTGCACCTGCAACAGTTTGGGTGCACGCTGGGGCCGCAGCCGCAGCATGGCCGGGTAGCCGGCGAGCTTGGAAGCCACCTGCACCAGCAGTGTTTCCCGCCTCGAGCCAGCCCCATCCAGCACCTGGGCCAGCTTGTCCAGCGTGGCCTGGGGTAGGGGGCTGGGTGGCAGTTTGGAGAGCGCATAGTGGCGGAAGCCGGCGCGGGTGGGGACGCGCCCGGCTGAGGTGTGGGGCTTGCCGATTAGACCTTGCTGCTCGAGCTCAATCAGCTCGTACCGCACCGTAGCAGGCGACAGCGACAATTGCTGGGCCAAGACCCCCGAAGCTACTGGGGCCTGGGTCTGGATATAGCTATCCACCAGAAGGTGCAGTATGCGCCGTTGCCGTTCGGTCATGTTCAACTTCTAGTTTAGAACCAAACCGGCCTTTGGGGGTATGTCGGGTTGCATTTGTGGGGGTGAGGGCCACGGGGATTCCGAGTCGGCTGTGCGCGTGTATACATATTGCACAAAATAATCAAACAATCAACAAATGTATCGAACTAATCTGCAATATGTAATCAAAAATATGAACATTTGTTACAGAACATATTGACATTTTGCATAACATACCGTTAGCCTTTTGCTCAGGAGGTGAAGGGTTGATGAAAAACCTTCGAATACCGTTGTTTCTACTGGCCCTGCTAGGAAGTCTGGCTTTTGCCGAGGACCTCGAGTTCAGCGCTGCCGATACCGCCTGGATGCTGGTGGCTACCGGCCTGGTGCTGCTGATGACCCCCGCGCTGGCTTTCTTTTATGGGGGGCTGGTGCGCTCCAAGAACGCGCTCAACACCATGATGATGAGCTTCTCGGCGCTGGGCTTCGTGGCGGTTGCCTGGGCTTTGCTGGGCTATACCCTGGCGCTCTCAGGTGAGGGCAACTTTATCGGCGACCTGCGCTACTTGTTCCTGAACAACGTCGGCCTGGAGAATAAAGGGGCCATCGCGGATATCAGCATCCCCCACATGCTCTGGATGATCTTCCAGGGTACTTTTGCCATCATCACGGCTGCCCTTATTTCGGGCGCGGTGGTAGAGCGGATGCGCTTCCCGGCCTTTTTACTGTTCATCACCCTGTGGAGCCTCTTCGTTTATGCCCCCCTTGCCAAGTGGGTCTGGGGCGGCGGCTTCCTGGCCGACCTGGGGGCGTGGGACTTTGCCGGCGGTACGGTGGTGCACATCAACTCGGGGATCGCCGCCTTAGTAGCAGCCCTGGTACTGGGGGCCCGTAAAGACTTTGGGCGGCAGGCCATCCTGCCCCACAACGTGCCCTTTGTGCTTCTGGGAGCGGCCTTGTTGTGGTTCGGCTGGTTCGGTTTTAATGCCGGCAGCGCCTGGGCGGCCAGCGCAACCGCTGGCCTGGCCCTGACCAACACCATTCTGGCTCCGGCGGCTACCATTGTGGCCTGGTCGCTGATCGACCTTGGACGCACAGGCCGCGTGACCGCTGTGGGTCTGGCCACCGCCATTGTGGTGGGCCTGGTGGTGATAACCCCTGCGGCTGCTTTTGTCTCACCCCTCTTTGCCCTGGCGATGGGTGCGATTGGGGCTTTCCCGAGCTACTACGTGCTGCTGTGGCGGGCCAGGAGCGGCCTGGACGACTCGCTCGATGTGTTCGCCGCTCACGGTGTGGGTGGCATCACCGGTGCCATCCTGACCGGGGTTTTTGCGCAGAAATCGGTCAACGGTTTGTTTGACGGCTTAATTGCTGGCAATCCCGCTCAGGTGCTGATTCAGGCTTTTGCTGTGCTAATCGCGGTGGTTTTCAGCGCTGCCATGACCTTTGTGCTGCTGAAGTTGGTGGGGGCCATTATTCCGCTCAAGGCCGCAGCCAAGGAAGAAGGGGTGGGTATGGACATCACCCAGCACGGCGAAGAGGCCTACACCAGTGGCGAGGGCGCAATTTTGCTTAAGAGCGAAACCCCTGTGCCAGTGGCCAGGCCCAAGCCTGCGGGTGGTACCGACTAAGGAGGGTATCGTGAAATTGATTGTTGCTATCGTCCGCAGCGAGAAGCTCAACGATGTTCTGGAAGCCCTCTTTAAAGCCGAGGTGCGGGGCCTGTCGATTAGCCGGGTACAGGGCCACGGTGGCGAGACTGAGCGGGTCGAGACCTACCGGGGTACTACCGTCAAGATGGAGCTTTCGGAGAAGGTGCGGCTGGAAATCGGCGTCTCGGATCACTTCGTGGAGCCAACGGTGCGGGCCATTATGGAGGGGGCGCGTACTGGCGAAGTGGGTGACGGCAAAATTTTCGTGCTGCCAGTAGAAAAGGTCTACCGCATTCGCACTGGCGAGCAAGACACTGCTGCCGTCACGCCGGTTTCATAAAGCCTTTTGCTGTCGTTGCGCCAGGGTAGATTGGCAAAACCCCGCGGAATGAGTATATGCGTGCCTGGCGCAATTCCTAAAGCGATCTTTCGGAACAGTAGCTTGCATTTCAACTCTGGAGAAACTACTTTGCCAGGTGGACACCACCTGGCTTTTTTGTCGAATCGGCTCAGTTTAACCAGCGGTTTCGCTGATAGGGGCAGCGGGCCATTTCGGGGCATTTTCGCCTGCCCTGGCGCAAGGCGGCGGCTTCGGAGGGGTTGAGCACATCTTTGCAGATAGGGCACCTTTCGGGCCTGTGCAGCAGCCGCATACTGCGCGGGCCGAACCGGGCGCTAAAGCCTGCTGGCAGCACCCCCCGCAACACCCGGAAGAGAAAATAGAACACCAGGCCCAGCAGCAGCGCAGCTACAATCAAATCCATCGAGGTATAGTATGACCCCTGGGAGCGATTCCCTCGAGTATCCGGTACGACAGTTGCTGTATTGCGCCGCAGGCCAGGCAGCGTACACCTGGGTGTGGAGACGAGAAACCCAAAGGCAGGGCACAGGGGCCTGCGGGGGCTCTTGCTGCAGCACCGAGTGTTTTACTGGGGTGCGGATAGGCTGCTAGGGCAAACCGAACAATTGCAGTTTTCACCCTTGTCTTCTTGTGAAGAAAAGAGCATATTGAGCAAGTTTTTGCTGATATGTTTGCCCGTCTTGCTCAACTGGTTACCCGCTACCCTGTTCAGGTCATTCTGGTATGGGTTGCGCTGGTGCTGCTGGCCGTACCTGCGGCCCGCCTGGCCCCGCAAGGTCTGGTGGCCAATGCCAGCGATGTGAAAAACAGCGAAGCCCAGAAGGTGATAAAGCTTCTGGCCGAGGACTTTGCTCTACCTTGGGTTGACCGCACGGTGCTGGTAAGCGAATCCAGCCTGCCCGAAAGCGATCCCCGTTTTCGCCAGGCGTACAACCAATTAATTGCCAGGATAGCGGGGCTCGAGGGTGTAGTCCGCTTGAGCCGCTACGACGCACCCAGCCCTTTGCAGCAAAAAAGCGCCGACGGCAAAGTGACCGCAACCCTTCTGGATACCCGTCTGGAAGACGGAGAGGCCGTGATTGAGGCCCTGCGGCGCGAGGCCCGTGCAGCCCAGACCCCCGAAATTCGCTTTTATGTGACGGGGGCTACCGCCGTTACCAAAGACTTTTTGCATTTGCTGGAAGCCGATGTCAAGCGCAGCGAACTAATGGCCCTTCCCCTGACCGGGCTGGTCTTGCTGCTGGCCTTTGGGGCCCTGGTGGCCAGCGGGCTACCCCTGATGGTGGGGGTGGTGGCCATCACCACGGGTTTGGCCTGCCTGTATTTTCTGACGCAGTTTGGCGAGGTCAGCAGTTTTGCTCTTTCGGTGATTACCATGCTGGCCCTGGGGGCGGGAATCGACTACGCCCTTTTGATGGTCAACCGCTTTCGCGAGGAGCTGGCTTCTGGCCGTTCGGCGCAGGCTGCAGCAGCCATCACCGCCCGAACCGCCGGGCGGACGGTGGCCTCGAGCGGGCTGGTGGTGGCCATTGCCATGGGGGCCCTGCTGGTGCCCGACCTGACCTTTATTCGTTCGATGGGGGTGGGTGGGGTAATGTCCATTGCCCTGACGGTGCTGGCCTCGATTACCCTGCTTCCGGCCATCCTTTCGTTGCTGGGCGAACGGGTTAACTCACCGCGCCGCTGGTCTTTCCGGGCTACCAGCAGCGGCCAGGCCAGCCCCTTCTGGGGCCGCTGGGCCGGGAAGGTGACGCGGCACCCCTGGATGTGGTCGTTTGGGGTGGCCGGGCTGCTTTTGGCGCTGGCCTGGCCGATGACCCAGATGAAGCTGGGCTATACCGGTGCTTTTGGGCTGGGGCCTAATGTGGAGTCGCGCAAGGGCCTCGAGCTCATCCGGCAGCTCGAGCTGGGCGGGGCCTTGGATGCTTTCGAGGTGCTGCTCGACCTGGGCCAGGAGGGTTTCACCCCGGAAAACCGGGCCCGCTGGCGCGACCTCGAGGCCCGCATCTCAGCCTGGCCCGAGGTGCGGCTGGTGATCTCACCCTTTCTGGCTGGGCGGCAAGAGGCCCAGGGCGGATTTGCCGAGCTGGTGGGCCTATCCAGCCAGTACATCAGCCACAACCGCCGCTACCTGCGCCTGACTGTTATCCCCCGGGACGCTGTTCGTGCGCCCGATATCCCCGACTGGTACGCAAGGCTCAAACAGGAAGCCAGAAGCGCCGGCTTCCAGCAAGTGCTGCTGGGGGGTGCGCCGGTGGGTTCGATGGAGTTTACCCAGGCCCTGGTGGGGGCCATGCCTGCGGCCATCGGGACGGTTTTTGTGGCGACCTTTGTCCTGCTGGCGGCTGCTTTCCGCAGCCTGGTGATTCCCATCAAGTCCATCCTGATGAACACCCTCACGGTGGGGGCGGCCTACGGCCTGATTACCCTTATCTTCCAGGAGGGCTGGGGGGCTGGGCTGGTGGGGGCCCCGACCGATGTGGGGGGCATAGATAGCTCGCTGCCCATTGTGCTTTTTGCAGTGATCTTCGGCCTCTCGATGGACTACGAAATCTTTCTGCTTTCCCGCGTGCAGGAGGCCCACCTGGCCGGCATGGACACCCCTCAGGCTGTGCGCTATGCCCTGGAGCGCACCGCGGGGGTGATTACCAGCGCGGCCCTGATCATGATTATTGCGTTCTCGGCTTTTGTTTTTGGGCAGGTGGTGGCCAACAAGACCATTGGCCTGGGCCTGGCTTTTGCGGTCTTGCTCGACGCCACCCTGGTACGTCTGGTGCTGGTGCCGGCGGTGCTGGTGCTGGCAGGGCGGTGGAACTGGTGGCTGCCCGAACCCCTGCGGCGGGTCATGCCAAAAGTGAGCCTCGAGCCCTGAAGAGGGGTGCTCTGGCTTCACTGCGCGATGGCTTTGAAGGCCTCGAGGGCTTTGGGCAGTGCGGCCAGGGGCAGCACCCCCAGCTTGACCAGAGCCCCCCCGCCCCTGGCCCCCAGGGGTTTTAGGGCTTGCTCCCAGATGGCTTGCAGGTCCTCAGAGCGGGTGGGGTGTTTGAGCAGTACGTAGCGGGCTTTGTCCTCGGCCTGGGCAACCAGCAGGGCCAGTACCCCCGGCCACTCGGCCAGGCGCTTGCCCACCATCTCCAGCACCGTGTGGGGAACCTGGGCGGCCATGGTCAGGCTGGGGAACTCAGCCAGCAGCTCGCGCATGATGCGCTCGGCCAGCTCGTCTTTGAGGGCGGTGTTTTCGGCCCGTACCCTGTACCACTCCTCGCGTAGGTTGCCGATGGGCTTTTCCAGTTCAAGGGGACTCGAGCTAAACTTCTCGCCCAGGCGGGCCAGCAGGCGGTGCTCCTGGTCGAAAAGCTCGAGGGCCTCCCAGCCCGCCACAAAGTAGATGCGTGTGCCGCCTTTGTAGCGCTCGAAGCGGGTTATTTTGATGGGGCCGGCTTCGCCCGTGCGGGCCACGTGCAGGCCGCCGCAGGCCACTTTGTCCCAGCCTTCTATCTCCACCACCCGGATGGTTCCAGTCACCTTGGGAGCGCGGCGCAGGCCGTGGTCTGGAATATCTTTATCTTCGATGAAATAGGAGCGAACCACCGTATTGGCATACACTGCCCAGTTGGCCAGGGCCTCGGCTTGCCGAACCACGGCCTCGCTGGGCTCGCCATCAAAGTCCATGGTGCAGACCGGACTGCTCATGTTGACCGCCACCACGTTCCAGCCCGCGGCCCGCAAAAAAGCCTGGCCTAGCATGTGTTCGGCAGTGTGGCGCTGCATGTGCCGGTAACGCCGGGCCCAGTCGAGCTTGCCCACCACGCTCTGCCCTTCGGAGAGGGGGCTTTCCAGGCGGTGAATGATGTTGCCGCTGGCCTTGGCTTCCTCGAGCACCTCCAGCACCGCCACCCCCCCCAGGCTGCCAGTATCGCAGGCCTGGCCGCCCGAGGTGGGGTAAAAGAGGGTGTGGTCGAGCACCGCGTAGTGCTGCCCGCCTATGCTCCAGGCCCGCACCACCCGGGCCTCGAACTCACTGGCGTAAGGTTGTTCCCAGTAGCCGCGCACGCTGACAGCTTACCCAAAAAAGCCCAGACCTTTGCCAGGGCATCAGGCCCCGCCCAGGTTGGGCTTGATCTTGGGCACAACCCGCGGGGGCTCTTTTTCTTCTTTGTCTTTGGGGGGTTCGCCGGAGGCCTCGAGGCTTTCCAGCTCCTGGCCTTCCACCACCCGCACAAACTCCTCGGCATTCAGGGTCTCGCGCTCGAGCAGCACCCGCGCCACCCGCTCGAGCACCTCTCTTTTCTCGGTGAGCAGGTGCAGTATCCGGTCGTGCTGCTCTTGCAGTAGTTTTTGCACGGCCTCGTCAATGCGCCGGGCGGTGTCTTCGGAGTACTGCCGGGTGTCGTAGCCGCCCAGGTAGGTGTCCTCGCGCACCTGATAGGCCACCATGCCAAAGTCGGGGTGCATACCCCACTCGGTAATCATGCGCCGGGCCAGGTCGGTGGCCTGACGGAAGTCGTTCTCGGCACCGGTGGTTACGTCGTCGAAAATCAGCTCCTCGGCCACCCGGCCCGCCAGGGCCACGGCGATCTGGTCGGTCAGGCGCTTTTTGCTCCAGTGCAGGGTGTCCTGGCGGCTGGGCATCATAAAGCCCATGGCCCGACCCCGCGGCACAATGGTTACCTTGTGCACATTGTCGGCATGCTCGAGGAAGTGCGCGGCCAGGGCGTGTCCGGCCTCGTGGTAGGCGGTTACCTCGCGGTCTTTTTGGGTAATCACCATGCTCTTTTTGGCCGGGCCCATCACCACCCGGTCGGCGGCTTCTTCCAGGTCTTTCATGGTGATTTTCTTGCGGCCATCGCGGGCGGCCAGCAGGGCGGCCTCGTTGAGCAGGTTCTCCAGATCGGCCCCCACAAACCCAGGGGTGCGCTTGGCCAGCAGGGCCAGATCCACGTCTTCGGCCAGAGGCTTGCCCTTGGCGTGAATCTTGAGGATTTGTTCGCGGCCCCGCACATCGGGGGCGTCTATAGCCACCTGACGGTCGAAGCGGCCTGGCCGCAAGAGGGCGGGGTCGAGCACGTCGGGGCGGTTGGTGGCGGCCATAATGATGATGCTGGTATCTTTCTCGAAGCCGTCGAGCTCAACCAGGAGCTGGTTGAGGGTCTGCTCGCGCTCGTCGTTGCCGCCCCCCATTCCGCCCCCACGTCGGCGGCCCACGGCGTCAATCTCATCGATAAAGATGATGCAGGGGGCGTGGCGTTTGGCGGTCTCGAACAGGTCGCGTACCCGGGCTGCCCCCACCCCCACGAACATCTCTACAAAGTCCGAGCCCGAAGCGGCGATAAAGGGCACTTTGGCCTCACCCGCCACCGCCCGCGCAATGTGGGTTTTGCCTGAGCCCGGCGGTCCAACCAGCAGCACCCCTTTGGGGATGCGGGCCCCCATCTCGTGAAAGCGGCCCGGGGCTTTGAGAAACTCCACGATTTCTTTGAGTTCCTCTTTGGCCTCCTCGCACCCGGCCACGTCTTTAAAGCTGGTTTTGGGTGCTTCGGTCAGCACCTTGGCCCGGCTCTTGGTGAAGCTAAAGGCGTTGTCGCCCGAAGGGCCACGGTTGCGGGAAAAGAAGATGAAAATGCCTATTAATAAACCGATGAGCAAAAGCGGAACAAGGAAGCCAAGCAAGGGATTTTCTCGTTTGGGTGCAGCAATCTCTACCTGGATTTTCTTTTCTCCCCATTCGCGAATGGTGCTGGTGTCAACCGGGCCTGGCGCAAAGGTGATGTACTGGTCGCCGTCTTCCCGGCGGGTTATGCTTAGCTGCCGTCCATCTACCGCAATTTTAGCTACCCGACCCTGGTCAATTTCGTTAAGAAAAGTGGTATAGGCCACCTGATTGGCGGGCTGCTGATTGGCGGTCAGGCTAAAGGCCCAGGCAATCACAATAGCAGCAAGTAAGATAAACCATAAGTTGAGCGGCAGGCGGTTCATTGTTTTTTTAGCGTACACTGATTCGCGGGTACAAAGGTAGTTAAAAGAACTGTGTTGTCTAAGGTATCGGATATGCCCTCGAGAATGGATCAGGGTTACTTTCGTGGCCGAGTTATGGCAACCCTGGCCTGATGGGATAGGTTCCACGGGCTGACAAACTTGATAATGGTAGACTCAACTCTATTGACTATAACTCTAATAGAAGCTATCATATTTAGTAAGTGAGCCGTGCTTAGTGCGGCCATTGGAGGATATATGGCAAAAGCCGTAGGAATTGACTTAGGAACGACCAATAGCGTAATCGCCATCATGGAAGGTGGTAGCCCGGTGGTGCTGGAAAACGCCGAAGGCGAGCGCACCACCCCAAGTGTGGTGGCCTACAAGGGGAACGACCAGCTGGTAGGCCGGGTGGCCCGTCGCCAGGCCGTGCTTAACCCCGAGGGCACCGTGTTCGAGATTAAGCGCTTCATTGGGCGCCGGTGGGAAGAGGTGCAGGATGAAGCCAAGCGGGTGCCCTATAAGGTGGTTAAGGGCCCCGACGGTGGGGTTCGGGTAGACATTGCAGGCAAGCTGTACACCCCCGAAGAAATATCGGCCATGATTCTGCGCAAGCTGGTAGATGACGCCTCTAAGAAGCTGGGCGAGAAGATTACCAAGGCGGTCATTACCGTACCGGCCTACTTCAACAACGCCCAGCGCGAGGCCACCGCCAACGCGGGTAAGATTGCCGGCCTCGAGGTCTTGCGCATCGTCAACGAGCCCACTGCCGCCGCACTGGCTTACGGGCTGGATAAGAAAGGCCACGAGACCGTGCTGGTCTTCGACCTGGGGGGCGGTACCTTCGATGTGACGGTGCTGGAGATTGGCGATGGTGTTTTTGAAGTCAAATCGACTGCGGGGGATACCCACCTGGGTGGCTCCGACTTTGACCACACAATCGTGAACTGGCTGGCCGAGGAGTTCAAGAAGGAGTCGGGCGGGGTGGATCTAAAGGCCGACCGGCAGGCCCTGCAGCGCCTGATTGAGGCAGCCGAGAAGGCCAAAATTGAGCTCTCGGCGGTGACCGAGACCACCATCAGCCTGCCCTTCATCGGCCTCGACCCGGTCTCCAAGACCCCTTTGCACCTCGAGCGTAAGCTCACCCGGGCCAAGTTCGAGGAGCTGATTCAGCCCCTGCTGAAGAAAATTCGCGGTCCGGTGGAGCAAGCCCTGCGCGATGCGGGCCTGAATGCCAGCCAGATTGACGAGGTGCTGCTGGTGGGTGGTTCTACCCGTGTGCCGGCGGTGCAGCAGATTGTGAAAGAGATGCTGGGCAAGGAGCCCAACCGCAGCGTCAACCCCGACGAGGTGGTGGCCCTGGGTGCTGCGGTGCAGGCCGGTGTGCTGACCGGGCAGGTGGAAGATGTGGTGCTGCTGGACGTAACCCCGCTCTCGCTGGGTGTGGAAACCAAAGGTGGAGTCTGCACGGTGCTGATTCCACGCAACACCACCGTGCCGACCCGCAAGTCGGAAATCTTCACCACCGCCGAGCACAACCAGCCCTCGGTGGAGATCCACGTGCTGCAGGGTGAGCGCCCCATGGCCGCCGACAACAAGAGCCTGGGCCGCTTCCGCCTGGACGGCATCCCGCCCATGCCTGCTGGCATGCCCCAAATTGAAGTCACCTTCGATATTGACGCCAACGGCATCTTGCACGTAACTGCTAAAGAGAAGTCCAGCGGTAAGGAAGCTTCCATCACCATCCAGAACACCACCACCCTCTCCGAGCAGGAGATCGAGCGGATGGTCAAGGAAGCCGAGGCCAACGCCGAAGCCGACCGCAAACGTAAAGAGCACGCTGAACTCAAGAACAACCTTGATACCGCGCGCATCCAGGCTGAGCGGGTGATGAGCGAGAAGGAAAGCACCCCCGAGGCCAAGAGCCGCCTCGAGGCCGCTGTGAGCAAGGCCAAGTCCCTGGTGGATACCGACGGTTCCGACGCTGAGTTGCGCCAGGCTACCGAGGAGTTGCTGGCGGCGCTGCAGGCCTACGAGCAGGCTTCGGCAGTGGGTGCAGGTAGCCAGGCCCAGGGCAGCACCCCCAAGTCCGATGACGTGATTGATGCCGACTACAAACCGGCTGACTAAGCCGCAGAAGGTGGGGTGGGGGGAAGGCTGGCTGAGCCGTACCCTGCGCCCCACCTTCGGCCCTTTATACCAGATTCGGTTAGTTCGTCACCGAACGGTGACGAACTAACCCGACCGAAGGGAGTGCTCTAGGATTCAAAAAGATAGCCCCTTGATGTTTTTCGTTTGAAGAGTATCTTTTTGAATCCGGTATTACAGAGGTGCGATGTATGGAGAACAAAGAGACTGCGGTCGAATCCCCAGAGGTACAAAACGATATACCCGAAGTGGAGCGCCTCAAGGGCGAAGTGGAGTTTTTGAAGGCGGAGCTCGAGGCCTCCAAGAACAAATTCCTGCGCCTGTACGCCGACTTTGAAAACTACAAGAAGCGCATGCTGCACGAGCTTGAAGCCGCCCAACGCAGCGGTAGGTTCGATGCCGTACGGGCACTTTTGGGAACCCTGGACGACCTCGAGCGGGCTTTGGGTTTTGCCAGCGTGAAGCCCGAAGATCTGATTCCGGGTGTCAGGAGCGTGCTGGAAAACTTTGCCCGTAACCTCAAAAGCCTCGGTGTCGAGCCGGTGCCGGGGGCGGGCGCCGAGTTTGACCCGCGCTACCACGAGGCCATCGGAGCCGTAGAGGGCGAAGAGGGCAAGGTGGTGCACGTCTACCAGCAGGGCTTCAAGTATGGCGACCTGCTGGTGCGGCCTGCGCGGGTGGTGGTTGGCAACGGTGCTAAGCCCGAGGGGGCTGAAGACCAGAAACCGGGTGCTGAAAGCAGTTAGCCCCTGGTTTTCGGCCCTCGAGCCCGAGCTTTACTCGCAAAGGTGAGACTATGGCCTACAAAGACTATTACAATATCCTTGGAGTTTCTAAAAACGCCTCCGAAGACGAGATAAAGAAGGCGTTTAAGAAGCTGGCTCGCAAGTATCACCCGGATGTGAGCAAAGAGCCGGGGGCCGAAGAGAAGTTTAAAGAGATTAACGAAGCCTACACGGTTCTGTCCGACCCGGAAAAGCGCCGCTACTACGACACCTACGGCACAGATGCCGGTAGTGCAGGCTGGCAGGGCCCCCCGCCAGGCCAGGGTGGATTTGGGGGCTTTAGCGGGAATGTAGGGGATTTCTCCGACTTCTTCCAGCAGCTCTTTGGCAACCTGGGCGGCACCGGCGTTCAGGGCGGCTTTGCTGGCTTTGGCGACCTGTTTGAGCAGGCTCCGCGCCGCGGCCGGGGTTCGCGGGTGGCCAGCGACCTCGAGGCCGAACTACCCCTGGGCCTCGAGGAGGCCTACAAGGGCGGCGAAAAAACCATTTCCATTGGTTCTGAGCGCCTGACCGTGCGCATTCCAGCGGGGGTGCGGGATGGCCAGAAGATTCGTCTGGCCGGAAAAGGGCGTGCGGGGGGCGACCTGTACCTGAACGTCAAGCTGCAATCCAGGCCCGATATGCGCCTGGAGGGCGACGACATCTACACCGTTGTGGACGTGCCGGCACCCATTGCGGTGGTAGGGGGCAAGGTGCGGGTGCAGACCCTCGACGGCCCGGTAGAAATCACCATTCCCAAGCGAACCCAAACCGGACGCAAGCTGCGCCTGACCGGCAAAGGCTGGCCGCGCAAAGACAAAAGCCGGGGGGATCAGTACGCCGAGGTTCGCGTGACCATTCCGACCCACCCCAGCCCCGAAGAAGAGCGCCTGTATGCCCAGCTGGCCGAGCTGAGCAAAGCCCACTAATATGAACCCCACCTGAAGCTTCCTGTTTAGGGCAGGTCAAAGCCGACCGGATGCAAGGGCAGCTCCTAGCGCAGCTTCAGGTGGGGGCCCCAACAAAAAGAACAAATCAAAGACATTTAATACCAGATTCGGTTAGTTCGTCACCGAATGGTGACGAACTAACCCGACCGAAGGGAGTGCTCTAGGATTCAAAAAGATAGCCTCTTAGCGCTTTTTGTTTGAAGATTATCTTTTTGAATCCGGTATAATACCTCCTGGGGTCTGGCGCTAGCGATATATCGCACTCTTCACAGGCCCAATGTTTATGAAGAGTGCTCTAAAAAATGCCCTACTACCTGCTCGAGGGTTGGACTCTCGCCTTCGGAAGCCCCGTGCAACAAAGCCTGGGCTCTTGCCCTGTCGGCCGCAAAGGCCTGGGGGTGTTCAGCCACGAGCCGCAAGGCTTTTGCAGCCTCGAGGCTTTCGGCCTCTAGCGTGGTGGCCCAGCCACACAGCACCTGGAGCAGCGCGGGTACCTGCTGGGCCTGCCAGGCCTGGCCCAGGGCCATTCGAAAAAAGCGCAGGGCCTCAGCAGGCTGGCCCCGGGCGCTGGCGACCTGGCCCAGCAGGTTGTACAGCCACACCTCGTCGTACTGTGCGGGGTGCTGGGTCGCCAGTTGCAGCGCACCCTGGGCGCATTCCCAGGCGGGCTCGAGCCGCCCCAGCATCAGATAACAGCGGCCCAGATACATCAGGGTCTCGCCCCAGACCATCAGCTCGCCGCTGGTCTGGCACTCCTGCAGGGCCTCTTGCAGCAGCGGAAGCGCCTCCTCAAAGCGACCCAGGTCTATCAGCAGCTTTCCCAGGCTGGAGGTGTTGTGGAGGGCGCCGATGCGGTTTCCCTGTTGCTTGAAGAGAAAAATGGCCTCGCGGTAGTGGCCAATGGCTTGGCCATGCTGGCCCAGCACGTCTTCAGAGATGGCGACCCAGCCCGAACAGACCGCAACCAGGCGGGGGCTGGCCATCTCGCGGGCCATCTTCAGGGCCAGCAGGCCGTGGGCCAGGGCGGCTTGGTTCTGGCCCTGGGCGTTGGCCACCGCCCGCAGCGTGCCCAGGCCCCAGATTTGCGGCTCTGGGTCTGGAACAAGATGGCTTCGCAGCAAATCCAGGCCCTGCTGGGTGGTTTGCGCGGCCTCCTCCTGCTGGCGCAGGCGCTGCTGGAACTTGCCCAAAAACACCAGCACACAGCCCAGCGCAGCCGACTGCTGCGGACGGCTCGAGCCCAGCGCCTGGCGGGCTTCCTCAAACATCTCGATGCCCTCCTGGTAGCGCCCCCGCGCGTCCAGGAAGCGCATCAGGGCTTCGGCGGCATCCTTGATGGCCTGAAAACGCCCCATCTCCAGCGCCCAGCTCCAGGACAGCCGCAGGTTGCCCAGCTCTTCTTCCAGGGCCAGGAGCGTGGGTTTGGGTTCGGGGCCGCGAATTTCTTTCAGGGCGCGACTCAAGTAGCGCAGGTAGTACAGGCTGTGCTTGCTGCGGGTTTCCTGCTCCTCCAGGGGATGCTCGGCCAGCCTTTGTTGCATGTACTGGTAGAGCAGGGCGTGGCGGTCGTAGCGGCCTGTGGGGGTCAGGCGCAGCAGCGACTTGTCCACCAGCGCGGCCAGCACGGGCAAGGGCGTGCTGCTGACCTGCTTCACGGCTTCGGCGCGAAAACCACCGAAGAAGACCGACAGCCGCTGCAGGGCGGTTTGTTCGGCTGGGGTCAAAAGCCGCCAGGAGTGCTCGAACACCGCCTCCATGCTGCGGTGGCGCGGCTGGGTATCGCGGCTCTGGCTGACCATCAGCTCGGGGCTGCCCACCTCCTGCACAATCTCTTCCAGCGGCAGGGTGCGTACCCAGGCCGCGGCCAGCTCGAGCGCCAGCGGAAACCCCTCCACCCGGCGGCAGACCTCGAGCACCAGCGGCAGGTTCTGGGGGTTCAGGGCAAAATCGGGCCGCACCTGCTGGGCCCGCAGCACAAACAGCCGCACCGCGTCGTAGTGCTGGGCCTCGAGCAGGGACACAGGCCCTTCGGGTAGCGCAAGCCCCCGTACCTGAATCACCCCCTCGCTGTGCAGGTTGAGCCGCTCGCGCGAGGTGACCAGCAGGTGCAGCCGGGGGCAGGCTTCCAGCAGCCGGAGGGCAAGGCCGGCCCCCTCGAGCAGGTGTTCGTAGTTGTCCAGCACCAAAAGCATGGCCCGCTGGCCAATATGGCGCTCGAGCTGGGCCAGCGGGGGGTCGGGGCCTTGCAGGGGGAGCCGCAGGGTCTCGGCGATACGCAGCGGGATTTGTTCGGGGGTCTCCAGCGAGTCGAGCGTCACAAAGTGGGCCCCCTCGGGGAAGTGGACGGCGTGCTCGAGCACCGTTTGCAGGGCCATGCGCGACTTGCCCACCCCCCCAGGGCCGCTCAGCGTGAGCAGGCGGCAGTCGGGCTGTTGCAGGGCCTCGGCGATCTCGGCAAGCTCGAGGTCGCGCCCCACAAAGGGCATGGGGGCCACTGGAACGTGGGGGATTGGCGGAGGAGGGGGTGGGCCTGCCAGGGTCTGGCTTTTTTGCCGAATGGACTCGGCCAGGCGCTCGAGGCCCAGGGTAGGCGGCAGGTTTAGCTCCTTGTGCAGCAGCTCGGAAAAGCGCTCGTAGGCGCGAAGGGCTATGCGGGTCTCTCCCAGGTGAGCGGCCATTTGCATGTAGCGCTCGAGGGCTTCCTCGTCGAGGGGGTTGGACTCCAGCAGGGTTTGCAGCAGCTCTAGGCTCTGGCCGGTTTGGCCGCTTTGCTCAAGCGCAACGCTTTGCTGAAAGACCGTCCCGCGCCAACGCTGGCTCAGGTGCTCGCGCTCGGTCTCGAGCCAGGCAGCAAACTCTGGGGTGTCGTCGGCGCTAAAGCCCTGCAACAGCTCGCCCCCAAAGGTCTGTACGGCGGCGGCCCAGTTGGACTGGGCACAGGCTCGAGTAAACGCAGCCACATCGGTGTCTACCTGCCAGCGCAGGTACTCCTGCTGGGTCTCGAGCCCGGGCTGCCACTCCAGCGCCCGCACCCGCGAAAGCAGGTGGCGCAGGTTTTTACGGGCGCTGGTGCTGTCCGAGTCCAACCAAAACAAGCAGGCCAGGTGCTCGCGGCTCACCCAGTCGCCGCAAAAGGCCAGGTAGGACAGCAGCAAGTAGCGCTTGTCCTGGAGGAATAACAACACCTCAGAACCCAGCCTGGCCTGGGGCCTGCCCATCAGCCGAATCGAGTTGTGGGGCATACAATAATACCGGCTTCACAGAGATACTCTTCCAACCCCTCATTTGATGTATATCGTGAAGCCCAGTACACTCCCGTTGGTGCACGGAGCACACTCCGTCTCGAAGGGGATCGTCCCTTTGCTCGGGATGAACAACCCCCTACAGCGGTGAATGTTCACCCAGACTCGGTGCTACTTCAGATTTTACTGCAAAAAGCGCCCATCCCCGATTTTTTGCGATTTTTCTAGAACAGAAGCAGTTTTCTGGCGCTGAGCGCCGACACTTCTGTTTTCCGGATACCCCAGGTTTTGCCATCGGGTAAACTAAGCAGCGATGACCGCAAAGCAGCACGACGAGCTTCTGCAGGTGCTCAAAACCCGTTTTGAACAGCACCCGCACCGTCACGCAGGGCTACGCTGGGCTGATGTCGAGGCCCGGCTGGCCGCCCAGCCCGATAAGCTGGCCTCGCTTTTGCAAATGGAAAACACCGGCGGCGAGCCGGATGTGGTAGGCCACGACCCAAAGACCGGCGCTTTTATTTTTTTCGATTGCGCTCTAGAGAGTCCCAGGGGCCGCCGCAGCCTCTGCTACGACCGCGAAGCCCGCTTGTCCAGAAAACACAACCAACCCGCGGGCTCGGCCCTGGAGATGGCCGCCGCGATGGGCGTCGAGCTGCTGACCGAAGAGCAGTACCGGGCCTTGCAGCAGCTAGGCTCTTTCGACACCAAGACCTCGAGCTGGCTCCAGACTCCCCCCGATATCCGAAAACTCGGCGGGGCCATCTTTGGCGACCGGCGCTACGACCGCGTGTTTATATACCATAACGGGGCCGACTCGTACTACGCCGCCAGGGGCTTTCGCGGCTGCCTGAAGGTCTAGCGGCCATCACGGGCACGTCCGGGTTTTCTCCGTGTGCTGCCCATGCCCAATCTAATGCCAGGGCCGATACCGATTGAAAGGTTTGATGCGTATCTCAGTGAAGCCGGTGCGATTCGGCAAACGTTAGGGGGTAGGCGACAGCTCCCAGTCCCATTTCAGCTCAATGCCCTGGGCCCGCAGCGTGCCTTCCAGACTATTTTGGTGTTGCCCCAGCCGGTTGATGAGGTCGTGCAGGGTTTGGGTGGCCAGCATGGCTTCATCCAGGCTAATCAGGCCGGCCCTGAGCGCCTCGAACAATTCATGGGTATCCAGCAGGGTGAGGGTTTTGTCGAAGGCGATGCCCAGGTCGAGGTACAGGTCCCTCACCCGCAGGACATGCCCCTCCCGCTCGACCTGTACGATGTCTATGTAAAACTCGAAGGGATAGTTGTCCTGATGGGTAAAGTACTGGCAAATTTGCAGGTGATGCTGGGGCAGAATATGGGCCTTCCAGTAGCGGTAGCTGGGATGCCCTACGAAGGCTCGCTCGAGGTAGAGCCCGTGCTCATGCTCGTGGTACAGCGCCACTGGAAAGGTTCCCGCCTTGACCGTATGGGTCCTGGCAACAAGGTGGTGGGTTTCTACCTTGAGGTGCATAGTTAAGTTTACGATTAATCGGCAAAAGCAAGCTGCTTCCAGCTTGCTCTGGTGGGGGAGCCTCCTCCAAGGGCATCCGGGTAGATTTGCTTAGCGCCAAGGCTAAAGCCTGAAAACACCCCGACCCACACTGGGACTCATGCCCCACTTTTGCGGCCTTTTGCGGTTATCCTGATAGGTGTGGAAGTATTGGCGCTCATCTATCGCAACCTGCGGGCCCGGCCTGTTCGCAGCATTCTGACCTTGCTGGGAATTGTGGTCTCGACGGCCTCAATGGTACTTTTTATGTCGTTTGGAGAGGGGCTGCGCAAGGCATTGGGGGCCGAGCTATCTGCAGTAGGGCCGGCTGTTCTGGTCTTGCCCGAAGGCGTGGAGGCCTTTAGCCCTGGTTATCCCGAACTTCGCCCGGAAGCGGTGGAAGCCCTGAAAAAAGCCGCTCCAGACCTGGGTATTAACCAGGTTATCCCTTACGTGGTGCTGACTCGAGGTGGGTTTGATCCCCAGAGCTCCTTTGTTTTCCAGGGGATACCGGATGGGCTGAGCCCCAAGGCGCTTTACCCCAACCTCACCCTGGCCGAGGGCGCCCTGAACCCCAGCCCCCGCGGCGCGGTGGTGGGCAGTCGGCTGGCCGAGCGCAACCAGCTCAGCCTCGGCAAGGCTTTGCGCCTTTCGCCCAGGATTTCGCTGCGGGTGGAGGGTATTCTGAAGGGAAGCGGGGGGCTTTCTGATAACATCATCTTCGTGCCAGCCAGCGTGGTGCAGGAGGTCTTGGGTACCCGCAACTATACCGCGGCGGCGGTGGGGGTAAGTGCAGGGTTTACCGCCGACCAGGTGGCCGAGGCCATCAAAGCCCGGATTGCCGGAGTGAGCGCCCAGACCACCGGCGATGTGATGCGCTTTGCCGAGCGGGCGGTGCGGATTTCCGACCTGGTGCGCTTTGGCATTAGCCTGGTGGCGCTCATCGTGGGCGGGCTGCTGGTGGCCAACACCGTGATGATGTCGGTGTATGAGCGCATCCGCGAGTTTGGCCTGATGCGGGCGCTGGGGGCTAAACAGGGCTTCATTTTTGGCCTGGTGCTGCTCGAGGCCCTGCTGCTGGGTGTGGTGGGAGGTCTGCTGGGCCTGGCTCTGGGTCAGGTGGCTTCGGGGCTGGTTAGCTGGTACACCGGGCGCGAGGTGGGTGTTGCGCTCTCGGCCATAACCTTCCGCCTGGCCTCTTTTGCCCTGTTGGTGGCGGTCGTGCTGGGCTTGCTGGCCGGGTTTTTGCCGGCCCGCACGGCCAGCCGCCTCAAAGTGGTCGAGGCCCTGGGGAGGCTGTGATGCTTGAGGCCATTAATTTGCACAAGCGCTATCACCAGGGCGAGATTGATGTGGTGGCGGTGGATCATTTCACCTACCGCTTTCCCGCGGGCCTGACCGCCATTGTGGGGCCTTCGGGCTCGGGCAAGACCACCCTTTTGAACCTGCTGGCGGGCTTCGATGTGCCCAGTGAAGGGGAGGTGCGCCTCGACACCACCCCGCTTTCCACCCTGTCCGAGGATGGCCGCTCGGAGGTGCGCCTGAAGCATATGGGCTTTGTGTTTCAGCAGTGGAACCTGATTCCTACCCTGACTGCCCTGGAGAATGTGGCCTTTCCCATGATGCTGGCGGGGCTGGGCCTCAAGGAGCGCAGCGCCAGGGCTGCCGCGCTTTTAGAGGCGGTGGGGCTGGGCCCGCGGGGCAAACACCTGCCCAGCAAGCTCTCGGGCGGCGAGCAACAACGTGTGGCCATAGCCCGGGCGCTGGCCCTGAACCCCCCCATCCTGTTTGCCGACGAGCCTACTGGCAACCTGGACTCGGCCTCGGGGGCCCGGGTGGTGGAGCTTTTGCTGCACCAGGCCCGGGAGGGCCGCACGGTGATTCTGGTCACGCATGACCTCGAGCTCGCCCGCAAGGCCGAGCGCATTCTGCACCTAAGGGATGGCAGGTTGGTCAGGGTGGAGGATTTGACCCCCGCCTCTGCGGCTGTAAATAGCCCTTAGCGAAAACCGCCACCGAGAACTACCGACCCGGAGCCCGGTAGTGCGGGGTCAGCCGGGCGGCGGCGTCTACGTCCTCTGGCGTCAACAGCACCACGGTCTCGCAGGTGACGCGCCCGCTGGCCCCCAGCGTGAGCGCCAGTGCAGCCGCGGCCTGAGTGTTTGGCAGCTCGCCGATGGCATATACGTCGGTTTCGCCAAAAGCGAAGTACATCGTTTCCAGGCTCCCACCCAGCGACTTGACCAGGGCTTCGGCAGCGGCCCTGCGGCGTGTACCACCCTCCTCGAGCAGGCCTTGAATACCTTCACCTACGTAGTTCACCTTGAGCAGATACTTGGGCATAACCTTCTCCTTTACTTTGGATAGGGGGTTTGGGGTCGAGGGCGGTCTACCTTGCACCTCCTTCGGAGCCGGGGTTGGGGAAGATGCTCTGGTCGGTGGTGGCGTTCCAACTGCCTACCTCCACCAGCTGCACCCCCAGGTGCTGGGCCAGTCCCCTGGCCCCTGCCGACATGCACAGGGCAAAGTGTTTTTCACCCTGGTAGCCCCACGCGCTCAGGTGGACGAAGGTATGGCCCTCCTCCTGCTCCAGGGTGCAGCGGTAAAGCACCTGCGAGGTGTGGGCCTCGAGCAGCTCCATGGGCCGAACCTCGCAGACCCGCAGCTCCTGCGCGTTGAGCTGGTAAACGGCTTCTACGCCACCCGCCCGGCCCGGCTGTACCTTTTGGACGCTTTGGATACTGGGCCACCAGCGCGGCCAGCTCAGGATGTCCGTCAAGGCCCCCCACACCGGCCCCAGCGTGGCCCGCAGCACCCAGGTGCTCTCCAGGGAATGCTCGAGGGGGTTATTCTGGGGGTTCATGGCCTGCCTTGCTTCGCCCGTTGCTAGTGCGCTTGCGCCTACGACGGCCCCGAAAGCCGCCAGAAGCCTTCCACGCTTGGCCCAGGAATGTCCGGGCCCACCGGGCCCAGGTTCCAGAAATGGTCGTTGTAGTTGTTGACCCCTCGAGCATCCCAGACCCCCATCACGGCGTAGATTTCTGCCGGGGTCTGGATGCTGCTGGCGGCGTTGGCCCAGGCCTGGCGCAGGGGCAGCTTTTGCTCAAAGATGCCCTGGCCCAGCAGCAGGCCCTCGTGGCTGTTGTCGTAGGTGGTGTTGGCGTAGCCCAGCAGCAGGTGCAGCCCGTTGAAGGCGCCGCCCCACTGCCGCCACCAGGGGATGCCAAACTCGGACTCCTGCAGCGGCCCACAGGCCGCAATGAGCAGCCACTCGAGGTCGCGCTCGCCCCAGCTGGCCTGCTCGGAGTAGAAGAAACGTTTTTTGCGCTCGGTAACGAAACTGAAGCCCAGCCCGTTGGCGTGTCCGGTGTAGAAGCCCAGGTCCACGCTGTCGATGCCGAAGCTGTCGGTCTCCCGGGCGAAATCGCTCTGGTATGCCAGTTGCTCGCCAAAGTTGAAGGCCACCTGCACCCCGGCCTCGCTGGCCTGGCTCAGAAAACCCCCCACGTTGCGGGCCGAGTACGGCAGGTTTTGCGAAGCGCCTACCCAGGCTGCGCCTACCGTGTGCGGGGCCTGGGCCTGGGGGGCGGCTTTAGCCATCGGCGCAGGGGCATTGACCATGACGACCTGGCTGGCCCAGGTGCTGATGCCCTCGGCATCGGTGACCACCACGCTCAGGGTCTCGCGGGACACCGCCTCGCGGCTCGAGACGTTGTAGCGGATGCTATGCTCCTGGGCATGGAGGGGGAGGGCGGTGGTGGCAGAAGCCCAGGAGTAGCTGTAGGGCGCCTTTCCGCCGCTTACCGTGGCCCGGCCTTCTACGGCGAGGCTGCCATCGCTGGTAACGCTCAACCCGACCTCGGGTGCGTTGGCCAGGGCCGGAATCAACAGGCGGCGAATTTCCACAGTGGTGCCGTCCAGCGAAAACCTGCCGCTAAACAGATAGTGCGGGGCAATCTGGGTGACCGAGAGGCCCATGGGGGGTGCGTAATAGACCAGCTCGGACTGCAAGCAGAGGCTGCCTGCCTGGGCTTGCACGCGGGCACACTGGCCCTGGAGCGTGACCTGGGCTTGGTCCACCCCGAAGTACTGGGCGGCGGCCCGCCGCTGGGCTTGTGGCCCGGAGAGGATGGCGGCCCTCGAGCCTTCCGCCAACACCCGGTAGGCATACTGAAGCTGGGTAACTTTGCCCTGCCCATCGAACACCACCTTGATGCTGGCCCCCGGCCCGCGCAGGGGATAGTTGTTGGGGGTTACGGTGTCGAAGTCCACCTGGGTGTCGAGCGCTACATCGGCCACCGCCTCGCCCCTGACCGAGACGGCCTGGAAGCGCGAATGCCCCACGCTGATGGTGGCCCTTCTGGGGTTGAGGCCGGCTTTTTGCAGGGCCGAGACCGCCCGCAGCCGGGCCTCGTCCGCGGCCAGGGGCTGGATGGCCCGGATGGCCTCGAAATCGAAGCGTTCCTCGCTGGGGATGTGGCCCTCCTCGTCGGCTGGGCCTGGGCCTACCGGAACCATCGGCAGGTGCTGAAAGAGGTGCTTGTCCAGGTAGCGAATGCTGCCATCGCTGGCGATGATGCTGGTCTCGATGCCCAGCGCCAGCGCCAGTTCGCGCGCCCGGGTGGGGTTGACGGGGTTCTCCACCACGTAGAAAACCGGCAAAAAGCCGATAAATTCGAAAGCCAGGCGGGTGTTGCTGCTGCAGGCCACCAGCAGGCCCAGCAGTGCCAGGCCCGTCAAGCGTGTGAGGCGTGTGCGCATGAGATCTCCTAAAAGGCCAGCGTGGCCTCGGTGGTGCCAAAGGTGAAGGTCAGGATGCTACCGGGGGGCAGTTCGGGGACGCTGGTGGCCTGGATGCTCAGGTAAATTTCGGCCTGGTTGGGGCCGCCGCTGGTAATCAGCTCTTGCAGCTGGCGCACTGCCGCGGCCTCGAGCACATTGCCCACAAACACCTCGGGGCTAAGGATGCGGTAGGCGGTGGGGTCGGTGGGCTGCTGCTCGAGCTCGACCACCTTGTTGAGGCTAAAGGTGGGCAGGGTCAAGGCATGCTGGGCGTCCTTCAGGTGCACCTGGATGTCCACCCTGGTCAGGATGATGGTGCAGGGCAACGAACTGCTGGGCGCGCTGAGCCTGACCTCGGACACAAAGCCGACCCGGAAAAGGGTTTGTTTGAGGCTTAATGGAATGGGGCTCGAGGAGGTATCCACATCGGCAAAACTGGTCTTGATGATTCCCAGCCCGGTGGCGGCGCGGGATACTGCGCTGGCGCCCACCTCTACGTGTACTTGCTGGCCGCTGAGCCCCAGGGGGTTGGGCACGTTCTGGGGCGGAATCAGGGAGCTACAGCTCGCCATCAGATAAGCGGCGCCAACGATTGCAAACCTGGTCAATCTCTTCATAGCACCTTCTTCCGATCTGGCTGCGAAAAAACAACTCGAAAATACGGCGCAGCGGTGCGACAGTGGATGCTGGGGAATAAGCGCCTTCAATGCAGGCCTTGGGGGCATTGCGCCAGGGTATGAACCTTTGCAGGGCGGGACTCTATGGAGGAGGGGCTGGGTTGCCGCCGGGAACCCGGTACCCTCGAGCCCGTTTTGTGGGGCTCGAGGGGTTGCTGCGCCGATATCCAGACCACCTGCAAACACCAGCGCTAGTTGCGCTTACCGAACACCAGCGTCCAGTAGTGCGTCCACTGGCTGTTGGCGTTGAAGCCGTAGCCGAGGCCAATCTCGTTGGAGTTGGCGCTCATCATGGCCTGGCAGTGCCCGCTGTTGCTGTTGCGCCAGTTGTCGAAGGCGCCCTGTACGTTGGTGTTGCCGGCGGCGATGTTCTCGCCTTGGGGGGCCCCGGTGTAGCCGGTGGCGAGGATGCGGGTTACGAAGGTGCTGCCGTTGAGGCCGGTGTGGCTGAAGTAGTTGTTGGCGGCCATGTCCTCGCTGTGTAAGCGGGCGGCGGTGTTAAGTTGCGCCTGGAAAGCCACGGGCGGGACAGCCGGCATGTTCTCGGCCACCGCGCCGTTCCTGCAGACTCGAGGCTGCGAACGGAACTCATTAATCAGGGCCAGGAAGGGGGCCAGGTCGGGTGGTGGCGGGGGGGCTGGGGGGGTAATGGTGATGACCGCACTGGCGGTAAGGGTGCCCAGGGTAGCGGTTACGGTGGCGGTACCTCCGTTGCCGCTGGCGGGCGGAATATAGGTGAAGCTCGAGCCCGCCCAGCTAAAGGTGCCGGGGCCGGTCATGCTCCAGGAAACCTGGTTGCTCGAGGCTGTAATGATCACGTTGGCTCCGCCCACCTGAGTGGTGGCGGTGGTGGGGGAGACAGTCAGGGCCGGTGCGGCAGCGTTGATGGTAATGGTGACGCACTTGCTGAGGTTGGCGCTAACCGCCGCACACAGGAGGGCCGTACCTGCACCTCCGGTAGCTGGGGGGGTGTAGGTGGTGGTGGTGCCAGTGGTGTTCGAGATGCTTCCGGGCGAGCTGGCGCTCAGTGCCCAGCCAACGGCCTGGTTGGTATTGGTGGTGGCGGTAAAGGTGATGGGAGCCCCACCCACACTCACCGTAGCCTGGGCGGGCGTAATGTCCAGGGTGGGGGCGGGTGCGGCGGCATTGATGGTGATGGCGGCGGTAGCGGTAAGGTCGCCTGCCCTTGCAGACAGAATAGCTGTGCTGGTGCCTCCGGTGCTGGGCGGAGTATAGCTGGTGTTGGCGCCCGTGGTGGTGGAGAGGCTGCCCGGCCCGACCAGTATCCAGCTAATGCTGGCGGTGGAGTTGGTCAAGGTGGCGCTAAAAGCAATGGCACCTCCACCTACCGTCACGGTAGCGGCGGTGGGGTTGACGCTAAGGGCAGGGGTGGGGGTGGGAGGGGGGTTGGCAGCCCTGGGGGTGGTCAGGATGTGGGTCCAAAAGGCCAGACCGGTGGTGTTGCCGCTCTCGTACTCGCCCCACAGGCCAGCACCCATTACGGTGAAAGTGGGGTTCATCATGTTGGCGCAGGCCACCGGATCGGCAGCCCAGACGCTGAAGGCCTCGTTGGGGTTGGCAGGCAGGCGGGTTCGGCCGCGGTGCTCGGCCACCGGGCCGGGGTCGAAGCCTCGAGCCCGCAGTCGGTCTGCGGTGCTGGCTCCCTGATGGCTGTCGCTGTTGGCCCGGCCCATGTCGATGCTGTGAAACCAGGCCGCATCGCCCACCGCCTCGACCCAGGTCAGGGCGGGGGCGGCGGGGAATTGCTGGGCCCCGCAGGCTCGAGCCTGGCTACGAAAGGCGTTGACCAGCCCCAGCACCTGGGCTTCTTCTGGATAGGGTACAAAGCGTGTGTTGTTTGGGTTGGGCGTACCCCCACACGCCGCAATTAGCAAAACCAGGATGGCCCATAAACTGTAGCGCTTGAATTGTTTCATAATGCTTCCTTGGCAAGTGCGCAATTCAATAACCCTGCTGCTTGTTCTATCTCAGTACGATGCAGGTGCGGTATGGATAGCTCCGAACGGATGCCAGCACAGATACAATCACCCTGTTTATCCCTCCTCGTGTTTGATAGGAAGAGTATGCCCTACTCCCGTCGCACCAGCGTCGTGTGTGAAAAAATACACATAAGATCCCCGAGAGGCATATAACGGCGGCGCGTTTGCAGAGCGCCGATGAGAAAAAACGCCGTTACCTGCGAGGTTTTTCTACAATGCTGGAAAGCAGCAGGGCCCCAATTCCAAAAACGGCCGCCTGGGCAATCCAGCCCAGGGCATAGTTGTTGCTGAAATCAACCAGCAGGCCAAACAAGGGGGGGGCCGAGGCGATGCCGATGGAGGTAAATACCAGCCCAAACCCCACCACCCGGCCTTCCCAGCCAGGCGGAGATAGTTCGGTGAGAAGCGAAAAATGTAGGCCTTGCCAGCCCAGGGCGGTGGCTCCATACAGCACCACAATGAGGGTTTTGAACAGTAGGGGTGTGCCGGGGGGGAGCCAGGCCAGTACCAGCGCGCTCAGCCCGGCCAGCCCCACCATCGTTACCAGCAAGGGCTTGCGCCGACCCCCCATTTTGTCGGAAAGCCATGACCAGAGCACCCGACTGAAAGCACCGGTAAACTGGGCTGCGGTGAGCAGGGCGGCGCCGGTGAGTTCGGGAATCCCATAGCGTTCTTTGAGAAACAAAATCAGGTAGGTAATCATCACAAACTGCCCGGTGGGCAGGGTCATGCCGGCGGTAGCTGCCAGCAGGATGTTGCGCTCGCGCAGTACCTGGGTTAGCCCAGGAAGAGCGCCTTTGGGTGGGGTTTTGCGGGGCAGGCTTTCGTGGTAGAGGCGGGCTGCGACCAGGGCCGCCGCAATGGCAATGAGGGCTGCCACTACCGAGGCCCAGCGCCAGCTGGTGAAGTAGGCCACGGCAGGGAGAATGGCCGCGGCCAGCGCTCCCCCCAGGGGCACGGCCATCTGACGTAACCCGATGACCAGGCCGCGCCGCTCCGGCGGAAACGACTGGGCCACCGCTTGAGCCCCGGCTGGGGTAGCCGAAGCCACCACCAGCCCCACCAAAAACAAAAGTGGAACCAGCACCCACTGGGATTGTGCCAGCACCGCAATAGCAACGGCCACTCCGGCGCCTGCCAGGGTTCCGGAAATCATTACCGTGCGGCTGCCCAGCTTATCGGTGAGCCAGCCCGAAGGCAGCGAACCCAGCATGGTGCCAACGTAGACAAAGGTATTGAGCAAGCCCACGGCAGCCAGGGAAAGCCCCAGGTCGGCGCGGATGTAAGGGGCCAGGGTTGGATAGGCCTGCCCAATGAGGGACACCGCGGTTCCGGCGGTCATGGCGGCAATGAGGACAGCCCGGGGCGACATGCGAGGTTCAGGCTACCTTATTTGTCCCACAAGCGTAAAACCCAGACTGCACATACCAAAGCGCAGTCCAGTTTTTTGCCTGCGCATTTGAACGGAGGCCAGGTTTGCGAGAAGGCTGGGAAGCCATTGCAACCGTTGCTATGAGCAAGGCAAAAACCGACTTTACTTGGGTGGTCAAGTCCCAAGAACTCTTTTTTTGGTACGTCAGGCCGCTACAATGAAAAGGAATGCGCGACCTCGACTCCCAGGAAACCTACCTGGCCGACCGGTTTGGCCTGGCCTTTGATCTGCGCGATCTGGTGGGCAGTGGGCCGGTTCCTCAGGCCAGGTATGCCCCCCCTTATGGGGTGGTGGGTTTTGGTGAGGCCTGGTGGGCGGCGCAGCTGGCGCGCGATTTTGCCCAGGAGCTTACCGCTACTGGGACGCAGTTTGTGCTGGAAGGGGGCTACGACTTCGGCGGCGCGGCTGGGGCTGGGCTTTACGCTTCAGTGAGTGGTGCGGAAATCGTTCGTCTGGGCTTTCGTGAGAACGTCGAGGTGGAGGTGCTGGCGCATCCCCTGGCTACCTACCGCTACCTGCGTTTTTTGCTGCTGGCCACGGGCCAGCAAGCCGAGCTGAGCCGGATAGACCAAGCCTTGCTGCTCGAGCGCGACCGCCTGCGTCCCGAGGTAAGCCTGAGCAAAAACCCCGCCAAGTTTTTGGCCTATTCGCTTTTGGAGCGCACCCCCATGTGGGTGGTTCCAGACCGCTATCCCGGCCTGGCCCCGGCCTTACAGCAAACCTTTGCCCGCATAGCCAAGAGCCTCTCCTTTACCCCCCCGCCTTCGGCCCTGGAGTTCTTCGTGACGGGCCTCGAGGCCCGTCACGAGCAGGGCGACCCCCTTGCTGCGGTTCTGATCGGCGACGACGAGCGCAAGCACTACGCCCAGGAAATTCTGGAAAATCGCGTCGATACCATTATCGAGCTGCCCGAGCCCGAGGCCGAAGGTACCCTGGCTAAAGCCCTGTGCTACTGGTACCGCGTGGCCTGGGCCAGCTACTACCTGGCCTTGTTGTACGCGGTGGAGCCGGGCGACTGGGAGGTGCTGGACAACCTGAGACAGGCCACCTAGGGCCATTATCAGAAAAGGCAGCCCGGTCTTTGAAAGCCAAAAGGACGTAAGGGACTCTTTTTTCGCCCAGTACCCGCACCACAAATCTTTCTTGCAAAACCCCAATTCGGGACAGGGTATCGCTAGCGCGCCCAGACGCATTTTCGTGAAACCTGCTCTTTGATTCCCACATCGCTTTTCCTGACCCGCTGGTCAGCGTATGCTCTTGGGGTGTTGCCTTTTTTGCTTTCCTGGCTACATGCCACCAACGACTTGTTCGGCGCATTTCTGACCCCTTTGCTGCCTAAGCTCCAGGTTGCTTTTGGTGTGAGCTACGGGGCGGTGTCGGTTCTGGTGGCCTTGCAATCCCTCACTGGCAGCCTCTTACAGCCCTTGGCTGGACTGGTGGCCGACCGCTACGACCGCCGGGTTTTGGCCGCATTGGGGCCGCTGCTCATGGCATTGGGCGGTGGCCTGCTGGGATTTTTCCCCAATCTCTGGGTCGCGGGCGCTGTGCTGGCCTTGTCGGGGCTGGGTTCGGCCCTGTTTCACTCGGCAGGCGCTGCGCTGGTGGGGCAGTATGCCGATCCGGCCCGGCGGGGCTTCTGGATGAGCTTTTTTGGTACGGGGGGCTATATTGGCATCTCGCTGGGCCCCATCGTATCACTTACCGCGGTGAACCAGGGCGGGCTGCAAGCCCTGGCCTGGTTGATTCCCCTGGCCCTGATACCTGCTTTTTTGCTGCTGCGCCAGGCACCCCCCACCCGGCTGCAAACCAAGCCCTCAACCTTCGCCGATTTGCAGCGGGTTTTTCGTGGGCATGTGGCTCGCTTGTGGGCGGTCTCGACCCTGCGCAGCGTCGTGTTTATGAGCTTCTCGACCACCATCCCCTTCTGGTTTCACCAACGCGGAATCCCCGACGCCCAGGTGGCCCTGACCCTTTCCATCTATAGCATTTCGGCAACCATCGGAGCCTTTCTGGGCGGTACCTTATCGGATCGGATGGGGCGGCGCAAGGTGCTGGTGGGTACCATGTTTTTTGCTATTCCGCTGTACGTCGCCTTGCTGCTGGTTCCGCCGGAAAACTGGTTTTATGTGGTCTTGCTGGGGGTAACGGGGGCCTTGATGAACGCGGGCGTACCGGTAGCGGTCACCATGGCCCAGGAGCACGAACCCAGCCAGATGGCCACAGTTTCGGGGCTTTTGATGGGCTTCACCTGGGGGTTTGCGGGCTTGCTGTATGGGGTGGTAGGGCCTATTATCGAGCGCTTTGGGGTGCTCGAGAGCTTAAGCGCGCTGGGGCTGTTGCTGATACCGGCCCTGACCCTATCCTTGGCGGTGCGCGAGGCCCGGCCCCAGCCTAAAGGTGCCTGGGGTCACAAATAGCCCTATTCCGCAAAGCAGGCCGGGCGAAGTACAATGACCCATACACACGAAGCTTTGGAGAAAGGGAAAGCCTACCCCTTAACGCACCCGCTCTTTGGAGGTGTTCGCTATGACCAGCACGGTACGGCAGTTGCTTCAGACCAAGGGTAATACGGTGTACGCCATTTCACCTGGGGCCACGGTTTTTGAGGCCCTCGAGCGTATGGCTGCCTACGATGTGGGGGCCCTGATGGTGATGGACGGCGATCAGCTCGTCGGCATCTTTTCCGAAAGGGACTATGCCCGCAAGATTATCCTGATGGGCCGCATTTCCAAAGACACCCTGGTTGGTGAGGTTATGACCGGCGAACTCATCACCGTCACCCCCGACGCCACGGTCGCCGACTGCATGAACCTCATGACTGGCAACCGCGTGCGCCACCTTCCGGTATTAGAAGATGGCAAGCTGGTGGGGGTGGTCTCCATTGGCGATGTGGTCAAGGCCATCATGACCCAGCAAGAGTTTATGATTGCCGAGCTGGAGAGCTACATTACCGGCTCGCGCTGAGCTGGGAAACCGCAGCTTTTTCTCCCGCTTGTTTTGTGGGTTCCCTCGAGGTGTCTAGCAGGAGCACCCGTAACCGGCTGGTTTTTGCCCCCAATGCTGTCGAGGGTTTTCGCTAGGGCTCATTTGCGCTGGTCCGAAGGCCCAATTAGCAAGTTCAGGCCAAAGCTAACGACCGATAGCAGGATGGCCCCAACCAAAGCGCCGCCAAACCCGCGCACCTCCAGGGGGGTCAGGCTGGCCACCACCAGCACAATCACGGCGTTGACTACCAGGGTAAACAAACCCAGGGTCAGAACGTTAAAAGGCAGGGTAAGCAATAGTAGCACGGGCTTGAGCAGGGCGTTGGCCAGGCCAAATATCAGCCCGGCCACAAGATACTCCCCCAGACCACTGCCCCTGGCAAAAAAGAGGCCACCGTAGACCTGGGTCACGATCCACAAGGCCAGGGTATTAAGCAGCAGGCGTAGCAGGAAATCGCGCATAGCTCAGGGTACACCTATTTGGGCTGCGGAGGTAATGTCGGCTTATATGAACCCCGCCTGAATCGTTCCGTTACGGAGAGGTTAGGGCATCATCGTTTTTGAAGATGTTGCTACCCGCGCTTCAGGCGGGGCCCCCATAAAGTAACCAAATCAAAGACATTTCTTATAATGCTACCCGCACTTCAGGCGGGGCCCCAGAAAAAAGAACAAATCAAAGACATTTCTTATTAGGGATTGTGCGGGGCGAAATGGAGCGTTTTTGGCAAGGATCCGGTTTTGGGGGCGTGATGCCGGGATTTGGACTTGGGGCTTTGGACGATTTTCTGGTTTCATCTTCGCGGAAAGCGAAAGGCCAGCAGAATAAACAGCATCCCTAAAGCCGCGCTCAGAATAGCCCAGGGGATGCGATTCTGGATGGCCCGCACGGGGGGCAAAATACCACTCTGGTAGGCCCGAACCTGGCTTGGTGAGAGTACGTCCACAGCGGCGGGGGCGCCTGCCGGGCCATCGATGGCCCAGGTGCCACCACCGGGGCGTACTGGCCGGAAGTGCCAGGGGGTGAAAGGGTCGTAAAGCCCTACGGCCACATAGTAGCCGTAGTCTCCCGCGGGCAGATTGGAGGAAAGCTCGAGCCAGTCACCATTTTTTGTAACCGATACAGCCTGCACACTACGGTCGGGACGGTGCTCTTCGGCTTTCCAGCCGGTAAGCAGGTAGGCCCAGTTCCAACCCTGCCCTGGCGGGGTTTTGAAACCGGCGCCGGGCAGCTCTTCCTGGCCGCCTGGTTTGGTATGTATGTAAATGCCAACGGTCGCGAGGGAGAAACCGTGGGGGGCGTTGTGGGGGTTAAGGTAGCGGCGCAGCCTGACCCGCAGCACCACTTTCTCCCCTCTGCGAAGGGCCTCAAAGCCGGTCAGGTCGGCAAAACCGGCCTCGGCAAATAAAGCAGCGCGGGGGTAGGCGTAGCCCAGGCCGTAGTCGTCGCCTATGGGATCGGAGAAAAGTAGGGGGATCATGGCGTAGGGGTTTTTCTGCAATACCCAGCAATGCCACTCAGGTATGTAAGTGAAATATGGGTGGGCCTGAAGCGGCCCACAAACCCGAATCCTACCCTGTCTGGGGCCTTATATCAAGGGGATAGACTTATCAGGGCTTTGACCAGGCGAATGGGGTCGTGTTGGGCAAAACCGGGCTCCAAAAAGTCGTCGGCCACAAGCTGTACCCCCAGGCCCTCGAAGCGCTTGGGATTGAAGCGTACTGGCGCCTGGCCTTCGGCCCGGTAGCGCTCCAGCAAGGCCTCGGGTATGCGGGCGGTGTTGACCAGCACCACATTGGGTCTGCGGCCCAGATGCTGCTCGATGGCATGAAAATGGTCGTAGGCATCCATGCCCTCGGTCTCACCCCGCTCGCTCATGATGTTGACGATGTAGACCAGCTTAGCCGGAGACTGCTGAATGGCTACCTGGATGCCCTTAGGCAGGAAGCTGGGAATTACACTGGAATAGAGGCTACCGGGCCCCAGTACGATCATCTCAGCTTTTTGCAGATCCTGAGCGGCTTCGGGCATGGCTGCGACCCCTAAGGGCGCTAACCCCACCTTGCGGATTCGGCCCGGTTTTTCGCGTAGGGCGGTCTCTCCCTGTACCCGGCTACCATCGTCGCGCTCGGCCCAAAGGCGGGCCGCCTCGTAGGTGGCGGGCCATACCGCTCCTTGCAGGCGCAGCATCTGGTTAGCCTGACGCATGGCCTTGGCAAAGTCGTGGTTGAGTTCGGACAGCGAGACCAGCATCAGGTTGCCGAAGGTGTGGCCTTTGAGCTCTTCTCCGCGCTGGAAGCGGTACTTCATCAGCTCGGGCAGCCCTTCGGCATCAGATAAAGCAGCCAGGCAGTCTACCAAGTCGCCTACCGCCGGAACCCCAAACGAAACCCGCAGGCGTCCGGTAGAGCCCCCATCATCGGTGACCGCTACCACCGCGGTGATGTGGGCGGTTTCCATCTTAAGACCGCGCAGCACGCGCGAAAGTCCTGTTCCACCACCCAAGGCCACAATGCGGGGGCCGCCCTCGAGCTTGCGGCGAATGTACACCTGTTTAGAAACCGATCTGGGGTCGGTGATGGCCGAGAGCATGCTGCGGTTCATCCAGCGCAGACCCGTTAAGAACAGAATCAGGCCGCCCACCAGCCAAAGCCCCCCCGAGACCCATAGCGGAATGGAAAAATAACCGGCCCAGCGGGTGGTCTGCAAGAACCAGGGCAGGAAGGAAGTTTGCCACGAGAGATGAACCACTCCGGTGAACATACACAGCATGCCCAGGGCGGCTAAAAACGCATACCGCTTGACCCGCATTCCTGGCAACAGCCAGCGCAACGAGCTAAAGAAGCGGTCGTCGGCAGGGTTGGTTCGCAGGCTCTGGGCGATGGCCCGCAGGTTGGGGCGTTTGGCCTTGTTCCAGATCATATTCGCTTTTCTCGCTCAAGCCTGCATGGCTTTTTCCAGGTCGCGGTGCTCGAGCTCCACCCGAAAGCGGCTCGAGAGCTCCTGGGCCAGCCGCTCTGCCACCGCTACGCTGCGGTGCTGGCCTCCGGTACAACCGATGGCTACTGTGTATGCAGCACGTCCGGTCTGGCGAGCACCTTCTGCCGAGAGCCCAATGGTAGCAAGCAAGGTGCGGTAGAGGGGTTCGTTTTTTTTCTCGGCGAACACATAGGTGGCGACCTCGGGGTCGGTGCCGGGGCGTGCTTTGAGCACAGGGTCGTAGTGGGGGTTAGGCAGTGAGCGCACATCCAGTACCAGATCGGCATCCTGCGGCGGCCCCCACTTAAAACCGAAGGAAAAGATGCGCAGCAAGAAGCTTTCCTCTTCACCCAGGGCTGCCTCGAGGGCCTCCTTGAGCTGGCGCGGGGTGCGCTCGGAGGTGTCAATCACCAGGTCGGCGCGGTCGCGCAGGGGGGCCAGGGTCAGGCGTTCTTCTTCAATCTCGCGTAGCAGGTTGCCCATGCCCAGCGGGTGGAGGCGGCGCGATAGGTTGTAACGCTTGAGCAGGATGTCCGATTTGGCTTCCAGGAAGATGATAAAGGGCTTGAGCTCGCTGAGCACCCGCTCCACCTCGCTCAACAGATTGCGGGCTCGGATGTCGACCACCACCACCACCTTGTGGATGTTCTGGGCTTCCACGGTTTTGAGCAGGTCGGCCCATAGCGGAGGTGGAATATTGTCTACCGAAAAATAGCCCAAGTCTTCCAGGGCCATCCTGGCCGAGGTCAGGCCTGCGCCGCTTTGTCCACTCAATACCACGAACCGCATCTATTCACTCCAAAAAGCCTCGAGGCCACCCACAGGAAGTTTGCACCCTGGGTGCCAGCTTCCTTCAAGTATACCCGCAGCCTCTATAAGCTCCTGGTCAGCACAGCTAGCTGTCGCGGCCAAAGCGGTGTGCAGATGGCTTTTGCGCCAAGCCTCTTGCTGGACGGTCAGCGTCCTGGTACTACCTAATTTCCAGCAACTCCACGTCGAAAATCAGGGCCGAGTTGGGGGGAATATCGGGGCTGGGGCTGCGCTCGCCATAGGCCAGGTTGGCCGGGATAATCAGGCGGCGCTGGCCGCCGACGCGCATGCCCACGATGCCCGACTCCCAGCCGGGAATCACCTGCCCTGCACCCAGGGTGAACTCGAAAGGGGAGCGGCCTGGCTGGCAGGAGGTGTCGAACTGCTTGCCATCGACCAGGCGTCCGATGTACTGCACCCGCACGGTGTTGGAGGTAATGGCCTGGGGGCCGCTGCCTTCCTTAAGGTCTTCGATGCGAAGGGCGGTAATGCCTTCGTTGGTGAGGCCAGTCGCGGCGGGGGGCTGGTTGGTGCAAAGCGTACCGCTGCCCACCTGGGCCTGACTGCCAGAACGTTGCCCCAGGAAGAAGTAGGCTCCAAGGCCCAGCAAAGCCAGCACGGCCACCACAATAAAT